>CAZDYM010000122.1:0-7419 GCA_964509325.1 uncultured Phycisphaeraceae bacterium | reverse complement strand
GTCGTGCGTGTCGAGTCCGAGTTTCAGGACTGATGAGTTTCGGAACGCCAGCCAGCCAGGAAAGGCCTGATCCCATGCTGCAACCGCGTACCGCCGCTGTGACGGCGGCTGTGGCTCTCGCGTCGCTCGCCTCCGTTCCGGGGGCGCACGCGCAGTTCGTGTTTTCCCCCAGCGCGACGCCGGAGGAGATCGCCTATTACACGGACGCCTACCGGCGCGCCGTCGAGAGCGACGAGCGGTACGTGACCACCACCCGCTGGCCGGGGACCCTCGGCCAGGGCACCCAGGTGTTCGTCAGCTATGCGCCGGACGGCCTGCTCATTCCGGCTCCTCCGGGCGTGACCGGCGGCGATCTGCCGAACGTTCTGTTCAGCACGCTCGACGCGGTGTTCGCCGCGCAGGGCGGACGGGCCACATGGCTCAAGGCCATCGCCAACCCCGCCCAAGCCCTGGTGCAGACATCGAACCTCGACGACGGCGGCGCAATCTACTGGAGCAACCTCACCGGACTCGCGTTGCAGTTCATCCGCCGACCGGTCGTCAGCGGCAGCGGCCCGGGCACCGGCCCGCTCGACCTGTGGGACGACGGGGCGGCGTGGGGAGCCCCCGGCCCGGCGCACCCGCCCCCGACCAACCCGACGGTTCTGACCGTCACGCTGAACTCGGGCATCCTCGCGTCCGCCACGCTGCAGGTGAACAGCAACAGCACGGCGCTCACGATCACGCTGCCCAGCGGCGCTCTGCCTCCCATCAACTTCGGCGCCACCAACGCGGACACGCTGGGGGAACTGGTCAGCCGCATCGAGGCGTTGGCCGTTCCGGCGGGCGGGCTCGACGCGAACCTTCCCGCGGGTGTTTCGGCGACCACGCCTTCCACGATCCTCGGTCCCGATCAGACCGTCAGCCTCAACGCCGCGAACCCCAACGGGTCGTTCACGGCGGCGCCGCCGGCCCGCGGCGACATCCGCATCTCGATGCGCCCGCTGCCTCAGGCCATCTTCGCCTTCGCCACGCCCGCCGGGGACAGCGGCGGCGACATCATCCTGAACTCCGCGCCCGGGGGCCAGGCTTCGAACTGGCGTTTCGGCACCCGCCAGCGCAACCTCCGCAACACCGTCGCCCGGGCCTTCGGGCAGGCCCTCGGCCTCGACCTGGTGTGCCCGAACGACAGCACCAAACTGATGGAGCCGGTGCTGAACCTCACGCTCGCCTCGCCCGGGATCGACGACATCCGCGGCATGCACCGCCTCTACGGCGACGCGGCCAACCTCGGTGAACTCGGCTTCAGCGTGGCGCGGGCCCTTTCGGTCGAACCAAACGACGACCCGTTCGCCGCCCCCGGCAGCGCCGGCGGCCCCTGGAATCTCGGCCCGATCAGCGCCCTGCCCGATACGGGCGTGACCTTGGGCGCCTCGCTCGACGACGTGACGGACATCGACTACTTCACCTTCAGTCTGGGGGGCTCGGGCGTCGTTGATTTCGACGTGATCGTCAGCGTCATCCCCGTGGGTGGGACGTACCCGGTGGGCCCGTCCAGCGCCGCCTGCACCGGCACGCCGTTCAACGCCACCTCGGTCTTCAACCTTCGGGCCAACATTTTCACGCCCGGGGTGGCCGGGCCGCCGGCCTCGGGCGGCGAGCCGCTGGGCAACGGGTCGCCCGATTCCACCGGCCCGTTCACCTCGTTCGTCGACGCCGCGGGCGTCGGCCAGGTGGAGACGGTGACCGCCCGCATCCAGAACGCGGGCACGTTCATCATCGGCGTCTCGGGAACGGGCGCCGCCGGCACCGAGTCGCAGCTTTACAACCTGCTCATCCGGACCATCAATCGAAACCGCCCCGACGGCGTGCCGATCGGCCCGATCGTCACCGAAGCGCGGTTCATCGTCGGTCCGCAGGCCCCGGACCCCGACGAACCCCAGCCCCGCTTGGACGGCTTCAACGGGCACGGGGCCCTTTCGTACCAGTTCTTCACCAACGATTTCGACAACACCAACGACGCGCTCAACTTCTATAACGGCCACTACTTCGGCGCCCGCGCCCGTTACGCCACGGTCGAGGGCGGGTACCCGGATCAGAATCACGTGGCGTTCGGCGGACGCCCCATCCAGTCTGTGCGCTGGCAGGGCGTGAACCCCGCCGCGGAGGGCGTGCAGGAGCACGCGACCGCGACGGCCGCGTACGGCACGGGCATCACCCTGCCGCGGTTCAACTCCTTCTTCCGCGGCGTGGCCCCGGAGGCCGATCAGATCGCGTCGTCCGTGGCGACCTTCGTGGACCCGGCGAGCGGCGCTTTCACGACCAGCCTCGAAGCGATTTACTACTCGTTGTTCGCGATCTCCGACCCGTCCATGGCCGCTCAGATCGGCCTGCCCGGCCCGGCGACGGTGATCAACAGCAGTTTCGGCAGCCAGGGCGATACCGCAGGGCGGGGTTCGACGGCGCTCGCGTACGACGCGGCGGTGACGAAGTACGGCGTGACGATCGTCGCCGCCGCCGGCAACAGCGGCCAGGTCGATAACACGGATGAATGCAGCGATTTCCAGGGCGGCGGCGGCGACTTTGACGACATTGTCCCGGGGCGCCAGTTCGTCGGTTCGCGCACCATCGGCTCGCCGGCCTCGGCGTTCAACGTGCTCACCGTCGGTGCGGTCGGCAAGGGCCAGTACTACGAGCCGTTCCCGCCGCCGCCCATCGACGACGACGGCGGCGGTGGCGGCGGCGGAGGCGGAGGGGGTGGCCGCCCGGAAGGCCCCCGCGGCACCGGCGCCTCGGAAGATGACCCGCAGGGCATCGCCCTGAACACCGTCGTCAACTTCTCCTCCAAGGGGCCGGTGGACACCTACGACTATTCGTTCACCAACCCGCAGGTCCAGTTCAACACCCGCCCCGGCGTCCACATCGTCGCCACCGGCACGGGCTTCATCGAGCGCGCCATCGACCCGGACCTTGACGAACGGGCCGAGGACCCGTGCGAGTACTACGGCGGAGGTCACATCACGCGCCAGGGGATCTCGGTCCCCGCGCTGGGATCGCCGACCAACGACCGGTTCAGGGAGAGCACGGGGACCTCGTTCGCCGCGCCCATTGTGGCCGGGGCGGTGGCCCAGTTGCAGGACTTCGGCCTGGCCCAGATCCCCCCGCTGAGCATCGACAGCCTCGCCATGCGGGCTGTGCTGATGAACAGCGCGTTCAAGATGCCCGGCTGGTCGAACAACGGGGACCCCGCCAGCCCGCAGGACGACCTGAACGGGCGTGCCTGGGAGCGCGAGAGCGAACTCGTCAGCACCCAGATCTCGGGCGTGGCCCGCGTTCTGGACGTGGCGCAGGGCGCCGGCGTGC
Source organism: uncultured Phycisphaeraceae bacterium (assembly GCA_964509325.1). Lineage (GTDB taxonomy): Bacteria > Planctomycetota > Phycisphaerae > Phycisphaerales > UBA1924 > JAFLCM01. The sequence goes on along the minus strand of CAZDYM010000122.1, from coordinate 4,077 downwards.
TGAACATCCCTCGGGCTTTCTCGATTTACGCGCTGGGCGACGTCCGGGACTCGCCCTTCACCGATCCGGCGGTGCCCTCGCGGACCTTGCTCGATGAACTGCCCCCGCCCGGGGTCAACCCCAACCCGGGCCGCCCCGGCACCGGCGCGGCGGAGCAGTCGTCCAAGGACTGGACGCCCGAAGAACTCGCCGAACTCGAGCGTCTGTACCCGGCCCCCGAGGGCCCGACCAACAGCCAGATCGAGCGTTTCATCCGCGACATGCGCGAGATCGACCGCGACACCATCTTCCAACCCTTCGTCGATTCGACCGACCCCAACCTCACCCCCGGCACCGGCGGCAAGAGCGGCGCCGGGCTCTTCGACGGACGAGCCCCGGTCGGATCGGGCGGCGGGACCCCCGGCGCGTTCCGCGGGAACGGGCCCGCACCCGTCAAGCCGGTGCGTCTGCCCGGGCCGATCTTCGGCGGCACCATGGGCTGGGACGTCGGTAATCTCGGCATCGAATCGCTCAGGCTCCGCTCGGGCGGGCGTCTGGGCGGGGCCATCGAGTACGTCGTCTCCGTGCCGCGGTGGCCCGCCATCCCGCCCGATCCGTCCGACCCGGACGCCCCGCTGGAATCGGGCCCGCTGGACTACCTCACCGCCACGCTGGTCTGGAACCGCGAAGTGTCGGTCCGCGCGCCGAACTTCAACCGGCTCGACAACCCCCAGGTGGGCGTGATCACCGCTCATGAACTCGAGAACCTCGACCTCGAGCTCTACTACACCTCCGACGGCTTCGTGTTCGACGGGCAGGAGCCCATCGCGTTCTCCCGCAGCACGCTGGGCAACATCGAGCACCTGCACTTCCCCATCCGGGTGCCGGGGCTCTACGTCCTCCGGGTCACCTGGACCGGCCAGGAGTACAACGTCTTCCGCAACCTCGCTCGGGGCGGTGTCAAGTTCGGCATCGCGTGGGCCTGGAACTCCGACATGCATTACCGCGTGGCGGCGCCCAACACGCTGCCCGACCCGCCGCCACCGCCCGCGCCCGAGTCCGGCGTCCAGATGCTCGGCCGCGTGCTGTTCCACTTCGGCACCCGCGCGGGCGAGGCCGGCTACTCGCCTCTGGCCGATACGAACCGCGACGGCGCGGTGGACTCGCGCGATCTGGTCATCGTGCTCACGCGGATGAATCAGCCGACGCAGCCCCCACCGGCCCCGAACACGGCCCAAGAGTAAAGAACTCTGCGGCCCGCACCCCTCGGTTTGAACACACCGCCCAAGGCCCCGACGCCCCGCGTCGGGGCTTTCCTTCATGTCCCGCGTCAACGGCGGGCTGGCCCCCACCCACGGGCTACCCCCGCGCGCGCCGGCAGCGGGCCACGAACCGCTGGTACTGCTCGGGCGTGTCGATCCCTTCGTGCGACGACGCCATCACCGCCACCCCGATCCGATACCCGTGCGCGAGCGCCCGCAGTTGCTCGAGCTGCTCGGTGCGTTCCAGCGCCGTCGGGGGCAGGGCGGCGTACCGGCGGAGGAACGCGACCCGGTACGTGTACAGCCCGACGTGCCGCAGCGGGCCCACGCCGTCGGCGGATCCGCCGGGCGCGCCGTCGCGGTTGAACGGCACCGCGGCCCGTGAGAAGTACAGCGCCGTCCCGTCGAGCCGCAGCACCGCCTTGACGATGTTGGGGTTCGCCAGGGCCTCCGCGGCGTGCTCGGGCGGGATCGGCGACGCCACCGTGCCCATCTCCGCGCCGGTGGCCCGGAGCACCTCGACCGCGGCGTCGATCAGCGCCGCGTCGAGTTCGGGCTCGTCGCCCTGGACGTTCACGACGATCTCGTCGTCGGGCAGGCCCAGCAGGCCGGCCGCCTCGGCGAGGCGCGAGGTGCCGTTGGGGTGGTCGCGCGAGGTCATCACGCACCGGGCGCCGAAGGCGTCGCAGGCCGCCATCACGGCCCGGTCATCGGTCGCGACGACGACCTCCCGCACCATCCGGGAGCGGCGCGCCGACTCGTACACATGCTGGATCAGCGGTTTGCCGGTGTCGCTGGCGAGCACCTTGGCGGGGAAGCGGGTCGAGCCGAGCCTCGCGGGGATGATCGCCGTGACACCGACGCGGTCCGGTGCTGCCTGGGGTGTTGGGGCCGCTGGGGTGCTCATCGCGGCGCGATGGTACCCACCGGGGCGGGAGCGCCCAACGCCGGGTTCGGGGAGGGTGCGGTCGCCGTGGGGGCGGGCAGCTCGAACCCCGGCAGGCGCGGCAACAGCAGCGTCGAAAACAGCAGCACCAGCGCGATGCCGATCAGGTTCATCCCCAGCCCGGCCAGCGCGAAGCGCCGCATGCTCACCCGCGCCGACGAGAACGCGATCGCGTTGGGCGGCGTGCCCATCGGCAGCATGAACGCGCAGCTCAGCGAGAGGCAGCACGGGAACAGCAGCGCCATCGGGTCGATCCGCGCCGATTCGGCGATCCCGCCCAGCACCGGGTAGAACACGTTCGCCTGGGCCACGTTGCTGGTGAACTCAGACACAAACACGCTGATCGTCGAGCACACCAGCGCCACGCCCCACCCCGGCCACTCGCCCATGCCGGCCAGCGCCGCGCCGAGCGACCGGTCGAGCCCCGACGCCTGCACCCCCGCCGCCAGGCTCAGCCCGCCCCCGAACAGCAGCAGGATGTCCCAGGGCAGTTTCCGCATGGTGGGCCAGTCCATGAGATAGACGCGGCGCCGCGTGCTCACCGGCCACACGAAGCAGAGCAGCCCACCGATGACCGCGATGGCGGCGTCGTCGATGGTCGACTTGATGAACGCCGATGCCTCGGTCATGCCGCGTGCTTCCGTGAGCAGGATGAGTGGTTCGTGGAGCACCCACCCGGCGACGGTGAGGGTGAAGCAGGCCATCACGCCCCACTCGCCGCGCGAGGTCGGACCGAGTTGCGCGTACTGCTCACGCAGGTGCGCGCGGGCGCGGCGTGCGTCGACGCCGGCCGCCGAGGGCACGCGGCACGCCGCGAGGGCCAGGTACGCCCACGACGCCGGGATGAACACCAGGACGAACGGCACGCCCGCGAGCATCCAGTTGCCGAAGCCGATCGAGTGGTGGTAGGTGCGGTCGAGGAACGAAGTCAGCACGGCGTTGGGCGGCGAGCCGATGGGGGTGCCCAGCCCGCCAATGCTGGCGGCGTACGCCACGCCCAGCACCACCGCGGTGCCGAACCCGCCCACGGGACGCTCACCCCGGGGCGCGCCGGCCGGTTCGCCCTCGACCAGGTCCGCCACCCCCAGCGCGATCGGGATCATCATCAGGGCGGTGGCGGTGTTGCTCACCCACATGCTGAGCAGCGCCGTCGCCGCCATGATGCCCAGCAGCAGCCGGCGCGGGCTTGTCCCCACCAGCAGCATCACCAAGAGCGCGATGCGCCGGTGCAGGTTCCACCGCTCCATCGCCAGCGCCAGGATGAACCCGCCCATGAACAGGAACACAATCCGGTCGGCGTACGGGGCGGCGGCGTCGCGGACGCTCAGCACCCCCAACACCGGCAGCAGCACCAAGGGCAGCAGCGCCGTCACCCCCAGAGGCAGCACCTCGGCCAGCCACCACACCGCCATCCACGCCAGCAGCCCGGCCGCACGCCGGCCGCCCTCGGGCAACCCAGGCGCCGCCCAACTCAAGAGCCCCCACGCCGCGACCCCGGCGACCGGGCCCGCCAGCACCGCGAGCAGCCCGGCGCCCCGCGGCGGAGTGTCGTCGGTCTGATGCACCTCGCGCGGGGTGGTGGTCATTGTCCAAACTGTACCGGAATCGCCGGGGCGTCCGGGTGTGCCGTCGCCGCGCCAGCCCGCTGGGCCGCAGGGTTCAACTGGTGCGGGGACCGCGCTCGCGGGTCATCAGGTGCTCGCGGCAGCGGTTCTCGAACATCCCCACCCCCCCCACCACGATGTCCTCGGTGCTCTCGAACAGCCGCACCGTGTGCACCGCCGGGCGCCCGCACACGCCGCAAGGGGCGGTGAGCTTGGTCACCTCGTCGGCCTCGATGAGCAAGCGGGCCATCTCGCCGAACGGCTGGTTCAGGCTGGTGCGGTCCAG
>CAZDYM010000121.1:0-7431 GCA_964509325.1 uncultured Phycisphaeraceae bacterium | reverse complement strand
CCTGCCCCCACCCGGCCCGCCCACAAACTGCCGCGCACCCGGGCCCGTGACGCTGGGCTTCCACCCCGTCCCTCCCGGTTCCGCAGGGCCGGAGGACGTCATCACAAACGACGCGGCCGTGACCACGAGCGCCCCAATCCCGATCGCCACCCATGCCGTACGCAACGCCAACGGTCCTTTCGCCTTCGATCCGTCGCACGGGCATCCCAGCCCGACGCGGAGACAAAAATCATACCGCCACCCAACCCCATCCGACGCAGCGGCGGAAGAGTTCCGATCATCATCGGGCGTTCGGGTTCCCTCGCACGCTCCACCTCAGCATCAGGACGCACCGGTCCGAGAAGCAGCCACCGCCCCCACAGCGGGCCGGCACCCAAAAATCGGACACCGGACACCCCTCCAAACACCTGTAAATCCCTCGGAATCAGCCCTCCCATGGGCTACACTACCCCTCCGACTTGGATCGAGAGAGACCGCTTGATGATTCGAACCCCGACGAGCTCGCAAAGAGCCGCTCGGTCCCTCGGCGGATGACCCAGGTGCCGTCGATGGCTGTGCCCCTGCCCGCTGTTTCCACGCCGCACCCGCTCTCGACCCTCGCTCATCTCCCGGCTCCTGCCCCGTCCAGACGCGCCCCGGTCCCCGTTGAAGGAGACTCGCCCATGCCCCGCACCGCTCGCTCGATGCTCGCCGCCGCCGCCCTGCTCTCGCTCTCGGGCATCGCCTGCGCCGGCCCCGGCATCCGCATTGTCACATGGAACATCACCGCCTACGCCGGAGGACGCGGGCCCGACATCCAGGGCGTGGTCTACGGCGTGGTGCCCGCCGGCCTCGCGCTCGCCGGGAAGTCGATGGACCCGGACATCATCATCACGCAGGAAATGGTCAGCGAGACCGCGGCCCTGCAGATCAGGAACTTCCTGAACACCGCCCCCGGCAGCCCGGGCGACTGGGAGATGGAAACCTTCACCATCAGCCCCGACACCTCAAAGGCTTTCTTTTACCGCACCACCAAGGTCGAGAATCTGGGCTCGCAGATCGCCGTCTTCGGCGGCAACCCGAGCGGCGCGCCCCGCCACGTGATGCGCTACGACTGGCGCCCCGTCGGCTACACGGGCAACGCCGCCACCGTCGCCTCGTTCGGCGTCCACATGAAGGCCGGCAGCACCGCCACCGATCTCAACCGCCGCCAGGCCGAAGCCCTGGCCATCCGCACCTATATCACGAACAACCTGTTGCCCTTCAATCCGGGCATCAACTTCATGATCCTGGGCGACTTCAACGTCGCCGCGGGCAACGAGGCCGCCTATCAGACCCTCACCGCCCCCGCCGCGGGCGCCGCACGCGTCTTCGACCCCATCAACACCCCGGGCTCGTGGGGCGACGCCAGCATCTTCCGCTTCGTCCACACCCAGGACCCCGCCACCAGCGCCGGCATGGACGACCGCTTCGACCAGATCCTCTGCTCCCCCAACCTGCTCGACGGCCAGGGCCTCGCCTACATCGGCAACCCCGCCGTCGCCTACTCCACCACCACCTGGAACGATCCCAACCACTCCTACCGCGCCTGGGGCAACGACGGCACCTCGTTCAACAACTTCCTCCGCACCACCGGCAACACCATGACCGGCGCGGCCATCGCCCAGGACATCATCGACGCCGCCACCACCGCCGGCGGGCACATCCCCGTCTTCATGGACATCAAGGTCCCCGCCAAGGCCGCCGCCAGCACCCTGTCGATCAACTTCGGCAACGTCTACCAGGGCTCCACCCCGCTTCAGCCCGTCACCGTGACGAACAACGCCGACGTCGCCCTGTTCACCGCCGCCGGCATCGACAACCTCGACCACTCGCTGAGCGCCTCCGCCGGCTTCACCGCCCCGGGCGGGTCGTTCGCCGCCGTCGCCGGCACCGCGGGCATCACCCACCAGATCGGTCTCGACACCGCCACGCTGGGCCCCAAGTCCGGCACACTCACCATCACCACCGACGACCCCGCCATCCCCACCATCACCGTCACCCTCAACGGCAACGTCGTCCCGCCCCCCGCCTGCCCGGGCGACTTCAACAACGACTTCGCCGTCAACACCGCCGACCTCACCATCGTCCTCGCCAACTTCGGCGCCGCCGTCCCTCCCGGCACCAGCGGCGACCTCGACAACAACGGCGTCGTCAACACCGCCGACCTCGCCTCGTTCCTCGCCGTCTTCGGGTCGGCGTGCTGAAGCCGCCCACACCCGCCACCGAACTCGCCATCCCCGCCGACTTCGGCGACCGGTGATCCAATCGTCTCATACCCACCGAGAGCACCGGCCCGAGGACGGGTCGGTGGCACCACACATGCGCCACACCCACCGCACCGCCGCCGCCCTCGCCCTCGCCCTCACACCCGCAGCCCTCGCGCAACTCCGCGTCGTCACCTGGAACGTCACCAACTACTCGAGCACCGTCCCGTCATCACGCGACCTCGCCTTCCAGACGGCGATCTACGGCGTGGTGCCCACCGGCCTCCCGCTGCAGGGTCAGTCGATGGCGCCCGACGTCTTCGTCGGCCAGGAGTTCCTCTCCCAGGCCGCCGTCACCAACTTCCTGAATCTCCTCAACACCGCCCCCGGCAGCCCCGGCGACTGGGCCGCCGCCCCCTTCCTCGACGGCACCGACACCGACAACGCCCTGTTCTACCGCACCAGCAAGGTCGAGTTCCTCGGCGTCACCGTCGTCGCCGTCGGCTCCACCTCGACCGCCAACCAGCCCCGTGACACGAACCGGTACGACATCCGCCCCACCGGCTACACATCGACCGCCGCAACCCTCGGCATCTACAGCACCCACATGAAGGCCCAGGGCGGCACCAACTCGTCGGGACGCCGCCTCATCGAGGCCCAGCGCATCCGCGACAACGCCGAGGGCATCGACACCAACGGCCCCGGCTCGGCCCTCCCCGCCGGCTACCGCTTCATGGTCGCGGGCGACTTCAACGGGCAGTCATCGGGCGAATCGTTCTACGTCGAACTGGTCGGCAGCCAGCCCAACAACGCCGGCCGCTTCTTCGATCCGATCTCCACCCCCGGCACCTGGAACAACAACAGCACCTTCCGCTTCATCCACACCCAGGACCCCGCCGTCCAGGTCGACGACCGGCACGACCAGATCCTCGTCGGCTCCACGCTCGTCGACGGCGCCGGGCTCGACTACATCGGCGCCTTCGGCACCCCCTGGAACCTCGCCACCTTCGCCGACCCGAACCACTCCTACCGCTGCTGGGGCAACGACGGCACCTCCTTCGACGCCGTCCTGCGCACCGTCGGCAACCAGATGGTGGGCCAGACCATCGCCGAGGCTCTGGTGCAGAGCGCCGCCGGCCTCGGCCACCTGCCCGTGCTCGTCGATCTCCGCCTGCCGGCGGAAGTCGCCGCGCCGTTGCTGGTGGATTTCGGCACGGTGGCCCTGAACGCCCCCGCTCAGATGAACATCCAGATCGGCAACGCCGGGCTCGCCGACCTCTTCGGCACCGCCGGAATCGAGCCCATCACCTACACCCTCACGCCCACCTCCGGCTTCACCCTGCCCGCGGGCACCGGCCCCTTCAGCGACCCCGCCGGCGGACCGCTCAACAGCCACACCCTCGTGATGGACACCTCCGTCGCCGGACCCGTCTCCGGCACCCTCACCGTCGCCTCGAACGCCCCCGACGAGCCAACGCGCGTGGTGCAGATCATCGGCGTGGTCACCCCGCCCGCCGGCTGCCCCGGCGATATCGACGGGAACCTCGCCGTCAACACCCTCGACCTCGCCCTGCTGCTCGCCAACTTCGGCGCCAGCGTCCCGCCCAATACCGGCAGCGACTTCGACGGCAACGGCTCGGTCAACACCTCCGACCTCGCCTTCTTCCTCAGCCTTTTCGGCACCTCGTGCCGGTGACGTCGGCCTGACGACGCGGCCTCGCGGCGCGCGCCGAACCCCAGGGCTCGCCCGCGCCGCCGATCCCGCCCCGCGCCAAACCCATCAACCCCGCTCCGCCGACGACACCACATTCTCCAGCAGCATCGCCACCGTCACCGGGCCCACGCCCCCCGGGACCGGGCTCAGCCACCCCGCCTTCGCGCCAACGCCCCCCGGGCCGCCGGCCTCCACATCACCGACCGTCCGAGCCTTGCCGTCGGTTCCCGTCACGCGGTGAATCCCCACGTCGATCACCACCGCCCCGGGCTTGATCCACTCCGCCTTCACCAGCCCCGGCACCCCCGCCGCCGCGATCACCACGTCCGCCCCGCCCGTCAGTTCCGTGATCCGGGGCGTGAACTTGTTGAGGCTCAGCACCGTGGCCTCGCGCTGCATGAGCATCACCGCCACCGGCTTGCCGACGATGTTCGACGCCCCCACCACCGCCGCCGTCTTCCCGCGCAGGTCAAGCCCCGTCGCGTCGATCATCTTCATCACCGCCAGCGCCGTGCACGGCGCCAGGCTCGAACGCCCGTACACGATGTTCCCGATGTTCGCCGGGTTCACACCTTCCACGTCCTTCTCCGGGTCGATCAGGCTCTGCACCCGGAACGGGTCCACGCCCTCGGGCAGCGGCATGTGAACCATGATCGCGTGGCACCCGTCGTCCCGCCCCAGCAGCAGCACGCGCCCCGCGATGTCGTCGTACTCGCTCCCCGCCGGCAGGTCGTGCAGTTCGTACTCGATCCCAAGGTCGCGGCACGTCTTGGCCTGGTTCTCGGCGTACACCCGCGCCGCCGCGTCGCCGCTGCCCCCCGCCAGCACCGCGTCCAGCCGCACACGCTTCCCACGCGAACGCATCGCCTCCACCCGCGCTCGGATCCCCGCGCGCACCGCCTCGCTGATGGCCTTCCCGTCGATCACCCTCGCCGCGTGCGTCGTCATGCCCGGTACGATATCGCCATGAAGGGAGGCCCACTCGATCACCCCCACGCCCGCGTGAAGGCCCTCCGCGACGAACTCAACCGCGCCAACCGCGCCTATTACGTCGACAACCAACCCTTCCTCTCCGACCAGGAGTACGACGAAAAACTCGCCGAACTCGCCCGCCTCGAAGCCGAGCACCCCCACCTCACGGACCCCGACAGCCCCACCCAGCGGGTCGGCGGCGAACCGATCGCGGGCTTCACCCAGCGCCGCCACGCCGTGCCGATGCTGAGCATCGACAACACCTACAACGAGGCCGAGGTCCGCGCCTGGGTGAAGCGCATGGAGGACGCCGCGGCGTCCTTCGCGCCGCCCGCATCCGCCGGCCTCTTCGCCGCCCCCGCCGAATCCGCGCACCCCGTCTACGCCGCCGAGCCCAAAATCGACGGCGTCGCCATCAGCCTCCGCTACGAAGACCGCCGCCTCATCCACGCGGCCACCCGAGGCGACGGCGCCACCGGCGACGACGTCACCCACAACATCCGAACCATCCGCGCCGTCCCGCTCAGACTCGACCCCTCGGCCCCCGCAACCCTCGAGGTCCGCGGCGAAATCTACCTCCCCAAGAAAGAGTTCGACCGCATCAACGCCCAGCGCGAGGCCGAAGGCGAGGACCTCTTCGCCAACCCCCGCAACGCCTGCGCCGGCACCCTCAAACAACTCGACCCCCGCGAAGTCGCCAAGCGAAAACTCGGCTTCATCGCCCACGGGCGCGGCGAGATCTCCGACCCCGCCTTCGCGCCCTCTCACAGCGCCTTCCTGGCCCGGCTGAAGCACCTCGGCTTCCCCGTCAACGAGATCACCCTCTGCCGCAACGCCGAGGACATCCTCGCCGCCATCAACGCCTTCGACACGCAGCGCCACGCCCGCGAGTACGCCGTCGACGGCATGGTCGTCCGCGTCGACGACTACGCCCTTCAAGAATCCCTCGGCACGACCAGCAAAAGCCCCCGCTGGGTCATCGCGTACAAGTACCCCGCCGAGCGCAAAGTCACAACACTCCAGAAGATCGAAGCCCAGGTGGGAAAGACGGGCAAGATCACGCCGCGGGCCACGCTCGCCCCGGTCTTCCTCGCCGGCACCACCGTCCGCCACGCCACCCTGCACAACTTCGGCATGGTGAGGCAGAAGGACCTCCGCGAAGGCGACCGCGTCATCGTCGAGAAGGCCGGCGAGATCATCCCGCAAGTCATCGGTCTGGTCGACCAATCGCCGTGCCACGATGCTCCCGTCTGCGGGAGCGTCGTGCCCGAAGTACCCAAAGCCTTGGCCGAGCACGACGCGGCCTCGGAAAGCCGCGTCGTGGCACGATCAGCGCAATACGCACCCCCCCACCACTGCCCCGTCTGCCACGGCGAGATCGAGATCGAACCGCCCGAGGCCCTCGAGCAACCCGAGCAGGAAACCACCCGCCGCTGCGTCAACCCCGAGTGCCCCGCCCAGGTCCGCGAGAAACTCATCTGGTTCACCGGGCGGAAGCAGATGGACATCGAGGGCCTGGGCGAAAAGACCATCGACCAGATCCGGGCCCACTCCGCCGTCCCCCTGAACTCCTTCGCCGACATCTTCCGCCTGCCCCAGCACCGCGGGGCCCTCCTCGCCCTCGACCGCATGGGCGAGAAAAAAGTCGACAACCTCATCGAAGGGATCGAGAAAGCCAAGTCCCGCGGCATGGCCCGCCTCCTCGGCAGCCTGGGCATCCGCCACGTCGGCGCCGCCACCGGCAAACTCCTCGCCCAGCGCTTCCCCAACATCCAAGCCCTGCGCGAAGCGGCCCGCGACGAACGCCGCCTCCGCCCGAAATCCCTGAAGAGGGCCGAGGCCGAGGAACTCGGCCTGCCCCCCGACCCACAGGACCGCCCCGAAACCGGCCTCGGCGTCGACACCGCCCCCGTCGTCGCCAAGTACCTGCTCAGCGCGGCGGCGGACCGGATGTTCCATGACCTTCAATCTCTCGGCGTCAGCCTCGATTCCCGCGAGTACCGCCCGCCCGCCTCCGCCGCCGCACACGACGCTCCCGGTCCGCACGGGCCCGACCAACGCGCCGCCACCGACCCCGCCAACCCCTTCACCGGCAAGACCATCGTCCTCACCGGCACGCTCGAACACTTCGACCGCCAGGCCCTCACCGAGAAGCTCGAAGCCCTCGGCGCCAAAGTCACCGGCAGCGTCTCCAGGAAAACCCACCTGGTGATCGCCGGCGAATCCGCCGGCAGCAAACTCGACAAAGCCCGCGAACTGGGCGTCGAAGTGTGGGACGAAGCGCGGCTGCTGGAAGAAGTAACCAAAGCGTGACGCGCACCCGGCGCGCCCCTGAAGCCGGCGCCGCGCCGACCTCAGCGCTCGGCAGCAGCGTGCTTCAAAGCCGGAGCGCGCGAGCCGTTCACGGCAGCGACCCCGGCGCCCCCTTTCCCTCCCCCTCTCCCTCTCCCCCCCCTCTCTCGAACCTCACCCCATCATCCCGCACAGCACGTCAAGCCCGCGCTCCAGCGTCTCCTCACG
>CAZDYM010000120.1:0-7497 GCA_964509325.1 uncultured Phycisphaeraceae bacterium | reverse complement strand
ACAAGCAACATCCTCTGGCAACGCCTCTGGGACGACTGCGAGAAGGCCATGACCAGCGGCCAGACCCTCACCGAGGTCATGTCGAAGTCCGACCTCATCCCGCCCGCCACCGGCTACATGATCGCCGCGGGCGAACGCACCGCCCGGCTCCCCGAAGTGTTCACCCGCATCGCCGACACCACCGAGGAAGAACTCGATCAGACCATCAAGAGCGTCACCCAGCTCATCGAACCGGCCATGATCATGTTCATGGGCGTCGTCATCGGCGGCATCGCTGTCGCCCTGCTCCTCCCGATCTTCTCCATCGCCAACGTCATGTCGGGCAAGTAACGGAACCCCGACGCCGCCGGTGAACCCCTCCCCGGGCCCCGGCGCAACCCGCCCAGCGCGATCGACCGGCCCCGGCGGATCGGCTCAGCCCGGCCGCGCCGCCACGTCGCACAACTCACCTTCCACACGCTCAAGACCGTTCCACACGCTCACCTTCGGGTGCACCGCCGCGTCGATCTCCACCCCCGCCCGCAACGCCGAACGCCGGTCGCCCCAGCGCCAGCCCACCAGCCGCAGCGCCCGCCCCGCCCGATCGCCGTCGCACACCTGCACCTGCAGGTGCGCCCCGTTCTTCCCCATCGCCTCCGCGTCCCGCAGCACCCGCACCCCGCGCAGCACCACGCAGGGTCTGGGGTTCCCGCGCCCGAACGGCCCCAGCGCGTTTAACTGCTTCACCGCCCACGGATCAAGCTCGTCGATCGACGCCTCCGCGTCGACCCGCAGCGCCGGCGTCAGCATCTCCGGGCTCACCACCGCGTTCGCCGCCTCCACAAACCGCGCCGCGAACGCCCCCATCCGCTCGTTCCGCACCACCAGCCCCGCCGCCATGTCGTGACCGCCGAACTTCTCCAACAGGTCCGCGCACGACGCCAGCCCCGCGTGCAGGTTGAACCCGTCGATCGACCGCCCCGACCCGTGGCAACTCTCCGCGCCCCGCTGCAGCAGCAGCGTCGGGCGGTGGTACTTCCCAATCAGCCGCGAGCACACGATCCCCACCACCCCGGCGTGCCAGCGCTCGTCCGCCAGCACGATCGCGCGGCACCCCGGACCGGTCATCCCCGCCCGCTCCGCCGCCTCGCACGCCTGCTCGAAGATCCGCTGCTCCGTCTCTCGCCTCTCCGTGTTGTGGTGGTTCAGCTCCCGCGCAATCGCCCGCGCCCTTTCGAGCGGCGCCACCGTGAGCATCTCCAGCGCGTCCTTCGCGTGACCCATCCGCCCGCACGCGTTCAGCCGCGGCGCCAGCGCGAACCCCGCGCGCTCGCTGTCGATCTCCTCCCCCGGCCCCTCGCCCCCCGACAGCCCGCTCGCCTCCAGCAGCGCCCGAACCCCCGCCAGCCTCGACCGCTTCAGATGCGCCAGCCCGAACCGCGCGATGATCCGGTTCTCCCCCTGCAGCGGCACCACGTCCGCGATCGTTCCCAGCGCCGCCAGCCCCAGCATCTCCAGCAGCAGGTCGCGCACCGCCGCCGACACACGCTCACTCCCCTGGTGCATCGTCGCCAGCCGCCACGCCAGCTTGAACGCCACCCCCGCCCCGCACAACTCGCCCCACGGGTACATCGCGCCGTCCTCCCCGCGCAGCCGCGGGTGCACCACGCTGTGCGCCCGCGGCAGCCCCCGATCCTCCCCCGGCAGCGCGTGGTGGTCGGTGATGACCAGGTCCATCCCGAGGGCCCGCGCCCGCTCCGCCGCCTCGAACCCCGTCACCCCGCAGTCCACGCTCACCACCAGCCTGGCCCCGGACCCCGCGATCTGCTCCATCGCGTCCGCGTGCAGCCCGTACCCTTCATCGAGCCGATGCGGCACGTACGTCTCGACCCTCGCCCCCGGTCCCCCGAGCATCTTCAGCGTGTGAAACAGGATCGCCGCGGCACACAGACCGTCCACGTCGTAGTCGCCGTAGATCACCACCTTCTCGCCACGCGAGACCCCGTCCAGGATCCGCGCCGCCGCCCGGTCCAACCCCGGCATCAGCGAGGGATCGTGCATCTGTCGCAGCGACGGATTGCAGAACGACTGAACCTCGACCGGGTCCACCATCCCCCGAGACGCCAGCACCCTCGCCACCAGCGGGCTCACGCCGCCCAAGAGCGCCGCCGGCCCAGCCGGGCCTGTCCCTGGCCCGTCCTCGAAATCGCTTCGCCGCACCCAGCGGTGCGTCAGTCCTTGCATGCCGGAACCATACCGCGCCCAGACTGCGGCACCGCCCCCCGGGCTCCCATGTTCGGTCTTTGCTCGTACATTCCCACCGACCGAACCCCGACGCTTGTCCAGCGTACAACGATGAGGCCGCGATCCCCAAACCTCAGACACCACACCCAAGGCCCCAACCCGCCCCCGTGACCCTCTACGACCATTCCACCGACGAGCAGTTGGTCGAGGAGTGCCTCGCGGGGGACACCCGCGCGTTCCGCGCGCTGATCGAGCGCTACCACGACGCCCTGATGCGGTTCCTCATCCGCCTGACCGGGCAGCGTCAGCTCGCCGAGGACGTCTTCCAGGAGACCTTCCTGCAGGTCCATCAATCCCTCGCCGGCTTCGACCGCGAGCGCCGCTTCAAGCCCTGGCTCTTCACGATCGCCGCCAACAAGGGCCGCGATGCCCTCCGGAAACTCGGACGCCGACCCACGGTCTCCCTCTCCGCGCCCGCCCGGGGGGGCGCCGGCGGTCGCGGCACCGACGCCGACGACGCCCCTTCCTTCGTCGACCTCATGGCCATCGATGTCCCCGCCGCCTCGACCCGAATCGAACAGGCCGAGCAGAGCGCCATGGTCCAGCGCGCCCTGGACACCCTCTCGCCTCGCCTCAAAGAAACGCTCCTCCTCGCGTACTTCCAAAAACTCTCGTACGCCCAACTCTCGGACCTCCTGGGCATCCCTCTGGGCACCGTCAAGAGCCGCATCCACGCCGCCGTCGCTTCCTTTGCCCAGGCCTGGCAGCAGGAACTCGAATCCTCCCACCGCCGAGAGTCCGGAAACCGCGCCGGGCTCACCGCCCCGTCCCGAGCACCCCGGCCCACCAGCGGCGGCGAACACGCCTAGCCCCCCCCAACGTACCACCTATCCCTGGGCCATTGCCCTCCCCCAGACTCCCGCTCCACACCGAATGTCCCAGCAGCCGCCCGAACCTCCGGATCGCTTCACCCTCACCCCCGCCCAGGCCCGGGCCGTCGACGCCTTCCTGGGCGAAGGTGAGGCCTTCCCGGGGCAAGCCTCCGCCTCGCCGCCGATCCCCCATCGCCCCGCCGTTGATCGCCTGCTCTCGCTTCTCGATCTGCCCACCGAGCCCATCGACCCCGAGCAGCGTCGCCTGCTCATTGACATCACGATGGCCCGCGTGATGCGCTCGCGCGAACTCGACTCGGCGGGCCGCATCGGCGTCGAAGACGCCGCCGCCGTTGAGAACGTCCCGGCGCTCGCGCCCGCCTCCGCCGACGAACTCGACCGCGCCGCCGACGCCGGCTGGTCCACCGGCAACCCGCGCCTCGCCGCTTTGCTCCACGCCCTGGACGCGGCCCCGATCCCCGCCGACTCGAGCAAACGCCGCCTCATCGAGTCCACCGCCGCCCGCGCCCTTGCCGAATCCGACCGCCTCCGGTTCCGACTCCCCGAGGCCGAACTCGCCCCCCGCGCCCGCGCGCGGATGCGCCTCACCGACGTCCTGGCCGCCGCCGCCTGCGTCGGCCTCGGCGGCGTCATCCTCGCCCCGATGGTCGTCAACACCCGTGCCGTCACCCGCGAGACCGTCTGCGCCATGAACATGGGCCGCGCCGGCCTCGGTTTCTCCCTCTTCGCCAACGACCACGACGGCGCCCTCCCCAGCGTCAGCACCTTCGAGGGGCTCCCGCGCTCGGCCGCCGCCCCGCAAGGCCGCCTCCTCACCCTCGCCATCCGCACCGACCCGCAGGGCCGCCCCATCGCCGGGTGGTGGTCCGTCGGCGCCGATCCTTCCTCACACACCGCCAACCTCTTCACCCTGGTCCGCGCCGGATACGTCGCGCCCTCCGACCTCTCCTGCCCCGGCAACGAGTCCGCGCAGGTCACCTTCGCCCCGGACGCCACCGACTGGGCCGCTCCCGAGGGCGTCTCGTACTCCTACCAGCTCTTCGGCCCCGACACCCCGCGGTGGTTCTCAGGCCACACCAAGGTCGTCCTCGCCGACCGATCCCCCGTCGTCGAGCGCGCCCGCCGCGGCGAAACCCCCGACCCGCTCGCCCCCTCCGCCAACCATCCCTCGCGCGGCCAGAACGTCCTGTTCAACACCGGCGCGGTCACCTTCCTCTCCCGCCCCGTGCTCGACAACGGCGACAACATCTGGCTCCCCCGGTCCCTCGAGGGCCTCGCGGCGCCGCGCCTCAACGGCGCCGAACTCCCCGCCGCCGAGACCGACGCCTTCGTCGGGCCGTGACCCCCGGCACGAAAGCCCCGCCCGCCGCGCCACGACGGACCCGTTCGCGCCCCTCGCACGCCCAACGCGTCGAAGGGCCCTGTTCTCGTCGGCTTCAACGCCGCCGGTCGCCGCAGACGCCCGCCCTCCGCGCCGCGTCCATGATCGCGCTCACCAGCGCCTCGGGCGGCTGGCCCACGCCTCCGACGCGCGAACCCGCGCCGGCTTCCCCGAGCCCCTCCCCGCACCCCCGCACCGCCATCACCGTCTTCCGGTACGAATCAAGGTACCTCACGCACCCCGCGCACTCGGCCAGGTGCGACTCGAACGCCGCGCGCTCCGCCTCCGGGAGCGTCCCCTCGAAATAGTCCAGCAGAAACTCGTTGACCAAGCGCTCGCAGGTCAGGTCCGGGTGGCTGTGCTGGTGGTCGCAGGAAATCACAGATCGCCTTTCCGCATCATCGGGTCGAGCAGCTCACGCAGCGCCTGCCGGGCACGGTGCAGCCGGGTCTTCACGGCGGACACCGACTCGCCCAGAACCTCCGCCGCCGACTCGGTATCCAGTTGTTCGATGTCGCGCAGCACCAGCACGGTTCGGTACTGCTCGGGCAGTTCTTCGATCTTCTCGCGCACGATCCGCGTCAGCTCGGCCCGGTGCACCCCGCCACCGGGGGTATCGGACCACGCCGCGGGCACACCGGCGGCGTGACCGTCCTCCCGGAATGACGGCAGCAGCGTCTCGATCGCCCGCTCGTTGCGACGACGCGCCTTCCGAATCTTCATCAGGCACGCGTTGACCACCACCCGGTGCATCCACGTCGAAAGCCGCGACCGCCCGTCGAACGAGCCCAGGTTCTTGAACGCCGACACGAACGCGTCCTGCAACGCGTCCGAGGCGTCGTCCTCGTTCCCCATCATCCGCCGCGCCACCGCCAGCAGCCGCGGCGAGTACTCCCGCACAAACCGCTCGTACGCGGCCTCATCGCCGGACCGCAGCCCGTCCAGAAGCGTGCTCTCTTCCGGTCCCAAACCGCTGGGCGCGGGCGCACCGACAGCGGCCCCCGCGGGCTCGGGACGGGACGGAGTGACACCCTCGGCCTGATGAGTCATCCCGGGCATCGTAAAGCCTTCGATGCCCCGGACCGCGGCACGGTTTCACCCGAGCAACCAACGCACCCGGGTCCCACCGCTCACGGCGCCAGTTCCGCCGCGATCTCCTGCAGTCGGGCCTGGATCCGCGCCAGCGCCTCGCCCTGAGGCAGCGCGAAGTCCGCCACCTTCTGGTTCGCGTCACGCACGAACGCGGCCAGAACCAGGGGCTGATTCAGCTTCTCCAACTGCCGCGTGGTCGAGGTGATCTGCCGGGCCGCCGTCGCCAGCGATCGGATCCCGTCCCGGTTGATCTTGGTGGCGGCCTTGCCCACCTCGGCCTGGTACTTGGCGAGGTCGCGCACGTTCCGCGAGAACAACCGATCCAGGTTCCGGATCACCGCGTCGGCCACCTTCTCCAACCCCAGTGAACCCTTGGACAGAGTCTTGTCAATGCTCTGAAGCGCCTTGTCGGCGATCTTCTGCGCCTTCTCTCGGTTGGCCTCCGCGATCTGTTCCGGCGTCCGCCCGCCCGCCGCCCGCGCCGCGCCGGGGCTGAACGCCAACACCGACACCAACGCCAGCAGCGCCGCGCCAAAGGCCGACACACGATTCACACGCACGAAACTCATGATGGGCTTTCTCCTTCTCATCCCCGACCACCCGCGCCAAACACCAGACGCGGACCAGCGGCTGTCTCCAACGCCACAGGGGACGCTGGGAAATCTGGCACCAAAACGTCGGGAACGCAAGAAGCCCTCGAGGGGCCGATAACCCCGCGATCCGGGACGCGCCGTCGTCGGCGCGCGATCACCCCCGGGCCCCGGTCACAGCCGGCTCATTCGACCGCCGTCCCCGAGTCCGCCGGCGCTTTCGCCGACTTCTTCTTCACCTTCGGGTTCTTCAGCGAGGAGGGCCCGAGCCCCTTCTTTTTCTCCTGGCTGGTCGCGATCTCGTCCTTCAGGGTCGCTTCCATGTACAGGATGACCTTGCACGACGGGCACTTGGTGAGGTCGCCGCGCCGCAGCAGCACGCTCACCAGCTCGATGGGCAGCACGGTGAAGCACGCCCCGCAGGAGTACTCCAGGTTCCGCCGGTCCATCTCCTCCAGCGGGGCCATGACGTGCTCGGCGCCCGAGTTCAGCCGCTGGTTGTAGTACGTCAGCGCCTCGCCGTTCAGCCCGTCGAGCTTGCCGGCCCGCTCCCCGTTGAGTTGATCGAGCCGGGCGGCGATCTCCGCCTGGCGCTCGTCGCGGTCGCGCTGCGCAATGGCCCGGACCTTCTCGCGCTCCGCGAGCTGCTCGCCGAGGCTCGCGACTTCCGCCCGGGCTTTCTCAAGTTTCTGCATCGACGCCAGCGCCCGCTCTTCGATCAGGCTCTTGTCGGCCTTGAGCGTCGCCACCTCCGCGTTCAGCGCCTGGTGTTCCTTGTTGGTCTGCGCCGTGTTCATCCGCTCGCGCAGCTTTTCGATCCGCTGCTCGAGACCCTTGGCCTCGACCTCGTCGTTCCGCGCCGCGGCCTCCAGCTGCTTGAGCTGGGCCGTCAACGCATCGTGCCGGGTCTTGAGCCCCGAGAGCAACCGGTCCTGCTCTCCGAGATACGCCTCCGCCGTCTTGAGCCGCCCGGTCAGACCGCGCAGTTGTTGGTCCACCCGGTACAGTTCAAGCAGTTTGGTGGTGACACCCATTCGGTCGTGCGCTCGGATGTGCCGGACACCCACAGGGGTCTCCGTTGGGGGCGATCAGGACGGATAAGTGTAGCAGAACCGCGGCAGCCGGCGCGACCGCAGGCACCGGATCGCGCCCGCCGGTCCGCCTACCCCAAACTGAATCGTTCGACCTGTTCTACCAACCGGAATCCGAACACAAACGCCGCCGCCGCGCGTCAGCCCGGTTACGCCGCCAGCCACGTCAGGCACCAGTACGCGACGGGCGCCACCAGCAGCGGCGAATCAATCACATCCAGCACCCC
>CAZDYM010000119.1:0-7550 GCA_964509325.1 uncultured Phycisphaeraceae bacterium | reverse complement strand
GGGCCCTCGCGGGCCGAGGTCCGGGCGCGGCTGGAGCGCGAACTGAAGATCCTCGCCGACAAGTCGATCTCCGCCTACTTCCTCATCGTGTGGGACTTCGTCAACTGGGCGCGCCAGAACGGCATCCCCGCCATCGCGCGCGGCTCGGGCGTCGGCACAATGGTCGGCTACGTGCTGGGCCTCTCCAACGCGTGCCCGGTGCGCTACGGCCTGCTGTTCGAGCGCTTCACCGACCCGGACCGCAGCGAGTACCCCGACATCGACATCGACCTGTGCCAGGACGGGCGGGCCGCGGTCATCAACTACGTCCGCCAGAAGTACGGTCACGTGGCCCAGATCATCACCTTCGGCACGATGAAGGCGCGGGCGGCCATCCGCGACGTGTCGCGCGTGCTGGGCGTCTCGCTGCCCGCCGCCGACCGGATCGCCAAACTCGTGCCCGAGACCCTGAACATCACCCTCGAGGAGGCGATGGACGCCGAGCCCGACCTCAAGGGCCTGTACCGCGGCGAGGCGTCGGCGCTGGACAAAATCAACGACAAACTCCCGGCCCACCACCAGGTGGACGCCCCGCTGGTGAAACGGCTGATCGACAACGCCATGACGCTGGAAGGGCAGGCCCGGCACGCCAGCGTCCACGCCGCCGGCGTCATCGTGGCCACCCGCCCGCTCCACGAGATCGTGCCGCTCTACAAGCAGACCGGCGCGGGCGAGGATGAGATCGTCACCCAATGGGACGGCCCGACCTGCGAGAAGGCCGGGCTCCTGAAGATGGACTTCCTGGGCCTGCGGACGCTGAGCGTGATCGAGCGGGCGAAGCGGCTGATCCGGGAGACGCTGAGTGACGCGGAGATTCGGGCGGCGGTGCGTCCCGAGGGACGGAGGCACGACGGCACGAACCCTGGGCGTGAAAGCCCCGCTTCGCACCCCCACCCCTCCGCACCTTCGCACCTCGCGCCCGACCCGCTGGACCTGGACCGCCTCACCTACGACGACCAGCGGGTCTTCGACATCTTCCGCCGCGCCGACACTACCGGCGTGTTCCAGTTCGAATCCGGGGGGATGCGCCGGCTGCTGGTCGAGATGAAGCCCGACCGCCTCGAGGACCTCATCGCCGCCAACGCCCTGTTCCGCCCCGGGCCCATGGACCTCATCGCCGCCTACAACCGGCGCAAGCACGGGCAGGAGGAGGTCCCGAAGGTGCACGAGATCGTCGAGCGGTTCACCGCCGAGACCTACGGCGTCATGGTGTACCAGGAACAGGTCATGCAGATCGTCCACGGGCTGGGCGGCATCCCGCTCCGCGCCGCCTACACGCTCATCAAGGCCATCAGCAAGAAGAAGATGAGCGTCATCGACGCCGAGCGGTCGCGGTTCGTCGAGGGCTCGCAGAAGCAGGGCCTGAAGAAGGAGCAGGCCGAGGAGCTCTTCGACCTGATCCTCAAGTTCGCGGGCTACGGCTTCAACAAGTCGCACTCGACGGGGTACGCGATCGTGGCCTACCAGACCGCGTGGCTGAAGACCTACTTCCCCAACCAGTACATGGCCGCGTTCCTCACCTACGAGAGCCAGGCCCAGAAGGTCGAGGACTGGATCAAGTACAAGGACGACTGCCGCAAGGTGCTCTTCACCAGCGGGAAGGTCGGCGTCGAAGTCGCGCCGCCCGACATCAACCTCTCCGACTGCGATTTCACCGTGGTCTACGACGAGGGCGAGCCGCGGACCGCGGTCAACGGTCACGTGCGCTTCGGCCTGCGCGCCATCAAGGGCGCGGGCGACAAGGCCATCGAGGCCATCGTCGCCGAGCGCAAGAAAGGCGGCCCCTACCGCTCGCTGTTCGATTTCACCGAGCGCATCCCCCCGGGCGTGGTCACCAAGGCCACCATCGAGGCGCTGGTGTGCTGCGGGGCCTTCGACAGCGTCCACGGCAAGGCGGCCCGCGCCGCGATGGTGGCCAGCATCGACGCCGCCGTCAGCGCCGGGCAGTCGCTGGCGAAGGACCGGGCGGCGGGGCAGTCGGGGCTCTTCGGCCCCGGCGGGGCGGCGGACGCGGCCCCCAAGGCGAGGGCCGCGGAACCGGCGCTGACCCGCGCCAGGGAATGGGAGGAGGCCGACGCGCTGGCGAAGGAGAAGGAGGTGCTGGGCTTCTACGTCAGCAGCCACCCTTTGGACCGCTTCGCGCCGCTCATCGAGGCCTTCGCGAACGCGACGACACAGTCGATCCGCGAGGTCGCCCAGGACAGCCGCGTCATCGTGGGCGCCATGATCAAGAGCGTGCGCCCGATCGTCACCCGGACGGGCGGCCGCATGGCGATCGTCACCGCCGAGGACACCCTGGGCGGCATCGAGTGCGTGCTGTTCTCCGAGGCCTACGCCCAGCACGGCGCCAAGCTCCTGACCGACGCGGTGGTGTTCTTCGTCGGCACCGTCGACCATTCCCGGGGCGACCCGCAGGTGATCGTCGAGCAGGCGCACCCCGCGGACGAAGCCCCGGCCCGCTTCGCCACGCGCTTGGAGATCGTGTTCGACGAGCAGCGGCTCAACGGCGCCGCGGGGGGCGGAGGCCGGGCGGCGATGGAGCAGGTCGCGGGGGAACTCCGCCGCGCGGCCGGCTTGGTCAGCGCCGCCGCCACCGGCTTCGTGCAGACGCCGGTCCAGGTGGTGATCCGCAGCGGCGGGAAGCGCTACCGGCTCGACGCGCCCGGCACCCGCGTCTGCCCCACCAACGAACTCGTCAAGCATCTCCGCCACATGCTGGGCGAGGACGGCGTGAGGGTCTACGGCGGTCGCCCCATCGAGGCCAACGCGCGGAAGGAACGGGGGTACCGGCGCACCGCGGGCGCGGGTGTCCCGGCCTGACCGAGAACCGGGCCGCGCGCCGCCGAGGGGCGCCGGGGCATCGACCTATACTCCGCCCCTTTTTCCCGCTTCCGACGCTTACGCCCCACCCCACGCAGACCGGAAAAGCCCATGTCCACCCCGCCCGTGAACCCCGCCATGGCACCCTCCCCCTACCGCCGCACGCATACCTGCGGCGAACTGCGCGACTCCCACGTCGGCGCCACGGTCACCCTCTGCGGCTGGGTCAACTCGTACCGCGACCACGGCACCGGGCTCATCTTCATCGACCTGCGCGACCGCTTCGGCCTCACGCAGCTCGTCTTCAACAAGGAGGACTCGGGCATCGATCACGCCACCATCGAGCGCGCCGACAAGCTCCGCAACGAGGACGTGGTCGCCGTCACCGGCACCGTCCGCGTCCGCACCGGCGGCGAGAACCCCAAGCTCCCCACCGGCCGAATCGAGGTCGTGGTCCGGAGCCTCAACTTCGTCAACAAGACCGACAACCCGCCTTTCCTGCCCGACGACATGCTCGCGCTCCCGAACGAGGAGCTCCGCCTCAAGCACCGCTACGTCGACCTGCGCCGCCCGAGGATGCAGGCGATCCTGTCCACGCGCCACCGCGTCACCAAGATCACCCGCGATTACTTCGACGAGAACGGCTTCCTCGAGATCGAGACCCCCATCCTCTACAAGAGCACGCCCGAGGGCGCCCGCGAGTTCCTCGTCCCCAACCGGCACATCCCGGGCTCGTGGTACGCCCTGCCGCAGAGCCCGCAGGTGTTCAAGCAGATCCTGATGGTCTCGGGCTGCGACCGCTACCTGCAGATCTGCCGCTGCTTCCGCGACGAAGACCCCCGCGCCGACCGCCAGGCCGAGTTCACCCAGATCGACCTCGAGATGTCCTTCGTCCAGCGCGACGACGTGATGGCCACCATGGAGGGCTTCGCGCGCCGCCTGTGGAAGCAGGTGCTCAACATCGACATCCCGCCCATCCAGCGCATGACTTACCAGGAGGCGATGGACCGCTTCGGCATCGACCGCCCGGACACCCGCTTCGGCCTCGAACTGGTCGACATCTCCGACCTGGCGCGCCGGGTCGACTTCGGCGTGTTCACCTCCGCCCTCGCCCAGAAGAAAGGCGTGGTCAAGGCCATCCGAGTCCCCGGCGGGGCCGACAAACTCACCCGCAAAATGACCGACGGCTACACCGAGTTCGTCAAGGGCTTCGGCGCCGGCGGCTGCCCCGTCGTCAAACTCACCGCGAGCGGCTTCGAGACCGGCATCGCCAAGTTCATCGAGCCCATCAAGAACGAGCTCATCGAACGCCTCGGCCTCCAGGTCGGCGACACCGTCCTCTTCGGCGCCGACACCTACCCGATCGTCAGCAAGGCGCTCGCCGAACTCCGCCTGAAGGTCGCCAAGGACCTGAACATGATCCCCGAGGGCAAGTGGAACTTCCTCTGGGTCATCGACTTCCCGATGTTCGAGTGGGACAAGGACGGGAACCGCTGGATCGCCACGCACCACCCCTTCACCAGCCCGCGCCACGACCAGATCGACAAGTTCATGGCCACCGATTTCGCCGACACCGACTCCATCGAAGCCCTCCGCTCGGCGGGATACGACCTGGTCCTCAACGGCTCCGAGATCGCCGGCGGCTCGATCCGCATCCACGACCAGGCCGTGCAGACCCGCGTCTTCCGCATGCTCGGCATGACCGAGGAGCAGGCCCGCGCCAAGTTCTCGTTCCTCCTCGAAGCCCTGAAGTTCGGCGCGCCGCCCCACGGCGGGATCGCCTTCGGCCTCGACCGCCTCATCATGCACCTCGCCGGCACCGACAACATCCGCGACGTCATCGCCTTCCCCAAGACCCAGATCGGCGCCGACCTCATGACCGGCGCGCCCTCGAGCGTGACCGACGAGCAGTTGAGGGACGTCCACGTCCGGAATGTCATCCCCGCCAAGCCCGAGCCCGCCCGGTCCTGACCCCGCGTGATCGACGCGCTGCGTGCCCCCCGCGCGGGGTGATAACCCTGAGCCGGCCATCGCGGCGGGCGACCAAAAACAGCAACGACCCCGCCGTCCCCTGCTTTTTCGCCGCTTCAACCACCCGGAGAGGTAGTCTGAGCGCCGTGAAGGAGGTTGCGTGATGCTCATCGGTCCGCCGCGGCGCGGGCACGTCGCTTGGCGTCTTGCGCTCGGGTTCATCGCCCTCGCGCTCGGGCTGGTGTCCCCCGCCCGCGCCCAGGTCGTCGCCACCTTCGAGCCCAGCGCCGACACGACCCTCTACGAAGACCTCACCGGCGGAACGGCCAACGGGGCCGGCGACTTCCTCCACGTCGGGCAGAACAACGGCGGCCTCATCCGGCGCGCGCTGCTGCGCTTCAACCTCTCGACCATCCCCGCCGGTTCCACCGTCACCTCCGTCACGCTCCGCCTGCGCTTGACGCAGACGCGCACCGGGTCGATCGCCTCCACCATCACGCTGCACCGCGTCACCGCCGACTGGGGCGAGGGAACCACCGACGCCGGCGCCGGCGAAGGCGGCGGCGCCGGGGCCACCCTCAACAGCGCCACCTGGCTGCACCGCTTCTTCGCCAGCGAGCCGCCGCGCCTGTGGACCAACCTCGGCGGCGACTTCGTGCCCGCCCCCAGCGCCGCGCTCCTCGTCAACCCCACCCCGCTCAACTCCAGCCACACCTGGTCCGGCGCCGGCCTCGCCGCTGACGTCCAGGCCTGGGTCAACGGCACCCAGAGCAACTTCGGGTGGATGCTCATCGGCGACGAGGTCGGCATCGGGCACGCCAAGCAGTTCGCCAGCCGCACGAACCCCATCGGCCCGCCGCCGCTGCTCGACAACAAGCGCCCCCTTCTCACCGTCACCTTCAGCCCGCCCCCCGGTGCGGGCGCGTGCTGCTTCGCGTCGGGGGCCTGCGCCGTCACCCTCCCCGCCACCTGCGCCTCCCAGGGCGGCACGTTCAACGGCGTCGGCGTGCTCTGCAACCCAAACCCCTGCCCCCAGCCCACCGGCGTCTGCTGCCTGCCCTCCGGCGCCTGCCAGATCACCAGCCCCATCGCCTGCGCCGACGCCGGGGGCGAGTACCGCGGCGACAACACCCTCTGCGCCCACATCTCCTGCCCCATCCCGCTCGAGCCCTTCGTCGACGCCCTCCCCATCCCGCCCCTCGCCGTCCCCACCACCGGCGTCCAGGGCGGCGCCGCCCATTACGACATCACCATGCGGGAGTTCACCGCCAAGGTGCACCGCGACCTCCCACCAACGCGCCAGTGGGGCTACAACGGCATCTCCCCCGGGCCCACCATCCTCGCACGCCGCGGACACCCCGTCACCGTCAACTGGATCAATGACCTCCGTGACGCCACCGGCAACCTCCGCACCACCCACCTGCTCCCCGTCGAGACCTGCCTCCACGGGCCGGACGTCACCGGCAACGTGCCCGTCACCGTCGTCCACCTGCACGGCGCGAAAGTCTCCCCCGCCAGCGACGGCGACCCCGAAGCCGCCTTCCCGCCCGGATCACAGGCCCCGCTCTACACCTACCCCAACGACCAGCTCGCCGCCACGCTGTGGTACCACGACCACGCCCTGGGCCTCACCCGCCTCAACGTCCACATGGGACTGGCCGCGTTCTACCTGATCCGCGACAGCGTCGAGGACGCCCTCCCCCTGCCACGCGGCGAGTTCGATGTCCCCCTCATGATCGCCGACAAGTCGTTCAACGGCGACGGCACCATCCGATACAACCCCGCCTTCGACGATTCGTTCTTCGGCGACACCGTCCTCGTCAACGGCAAGGTCTGGCCGTACCTCGACGTCAAGCGCACCAAGTACCGCTTCCGCCTCGTCAACGCCTCCGGCACCCGCACCTTCCGCCTCTCGCTTTCCAACGGCGCCACCTTCCAGCAGATCATGTCCGACGGGGGGCTCCTCGCCGCACCCGTCGGCCTCACCAGCATCACCCTCATGCCGTCGGAACGCGCCGACATTGTCGTCGATTTCGCCCTGCTCTCGCCGGGCGAGGAAGTGGTCCTCACCAACAACGCCCCCGCCCCATTCCCCGGCGAGCCCGGCGTCGGCGTCGTCCCCAACGTCATGAAGTTCCGCGTCCAGAGCGAGTTCGGCCCCGCCGTCTTCCTCCCCCCCACCCTCGCCGCCGTCCCCCGCATCCCCGAGGCCCAGGCCGTCCTCTCCCGCGAACTCCGCCTCCAGCAGGTCTTCGACCCCACCTGCAACTTCGACATGTGGACCATCAACGGCCTCGCCTGGGACGATCTCACCGAGTTCCCCCGCATCGGCTCCACCGAGATCTGGTCCTTCGCCAACCTCTCCGAGATCGCCCACCCGCTCCACGTCCACCTCGTCCAAATGCAGGTCCTCGACCGTCAGAACTTCGTCATCCAGAACGGCAACCAGATCGTCCCCACCGGCCCACGCCTCCCGCCCCCGCCCAACGAAGCCGGCTGGAAGGACACCGTCCAGGTCAACCCGCTCCAGATCACCCGCGTCATCATGACCTTCGATGGCTTCAGCGGCGTGTTCCCCTACCACTGCCACATCCTCGAGCACGAGGACCACGAAATGATGCGCCGGTTCGAGGTCCTCTGCGACCCGCCCTCGATCGCCATCCCGCCCACCCAGCAGACCGTCAACGAAGACCCGGCCGCCCCGTTCACCCTCCCGGCCG
>CAZDYM010000118.1:0-7671 GCA_964509325.1 uncultured Phycisphaeraceae bacterium | reverse complement strand
CATACGACGCGACGACGATGCCAAGCCCCGCCCCGCCGACAGCCCCAGCACGTACTCGCTCGCCAGCGGGTTCCGCAGCATCGCCTGCAGCAGCACGCCCGACACCCCCAGCGCGAGCCCCACCGCCGCCGCCGAGACCGCCCGGTGGGCCCGCAGCTCAAAGATCGTCGCGCTCCCCGGCCACTCGAAACCTCCGCCGCCGGAAGCCACCACCAGCCGCACGCCCAGCGCGACCACCAGCACGACGCCCAGCACCAGCACCACACGCATCGCGCGCGAACTCATGCCGCGGCCCTCACGCGCCCCCGCTTCCGCACGGGCGCCCCGCGGGACCCCGGCGTGGTTCTCCGGGGCGTCCGTCGCGGGGCGCCGTCCAGCCGCGACAACCCATCCCCCACCCGCTTCGCGATGGCGCCCAGCGAAACCGCGGGCAGATGCCCCTTCGGATCGGTCACCACCACCACCGACCCGCGCCCCACGCACCGCAGCCCCGCCTTCAACAGCGGCCCGAGATTCGCCGATGCTTCCTCCGACGCCGCCCCCGGAAGAACGAGCACCAGCGTGTCCGGGTCCGCGTTCACCACGTCCTCGACGCCCCACTGGATGAACGGCGCCCCCTCGTCCGGGATCGCGTCGCCGCCCAGGCGTTCGACCATCTCAAAGTGGAACGACCCCGGGCCCATCACCGCCGGCGGATCGACGCCCGCCAGCACCAGCACCCTCCCGGCGTGCTCCCGCAGCCCCGCACGCGGCCCGAGCGCCGACCGGAACGACCGTTCCACCTCCGCCTGAGCGCTCGGCTCAACCCCGCACACGCGCGCCAGCGTCCCCACGCTCGCCGCCACGTCGTCGATCGTCAGCAGCGGCACCCGCACGATCGTCCACTTCTCCTGCGCCGCCAGTTCCACCAGCCGCGCCGGCGTGTCCCGCGCACCCGCCTGCACGATCACGTGCGACGGTCGCGCCTTCAGCAGCGCCTCATAGTCGATCCCATGCTCGTTCCCCATCACCGGCACCTCGCTCGGCGTGAACGAATCCCACCCGTGCCGGCCGACGATCCGCTCCCCCTGTCCCAGCCCCCGCAGCGTTTCCGCCAGCGCCGGGCTGAGAACCGCCAGGCGAAGCGCGCGGTCCCCGCTCGCGGGTGAGCCGGCGCTGTCCGCCTCCGGGCGACCGCACGCGGCCAACCCGAGGGCCACCACCGCGCCGACCGCACATCTGAAGCCACCAAGCCGCATCGGTTCATGGTATTCGACGCCCCTGTCATCCGACGGCCAACTCCCGCCCCACTATCCTGCCCCGATGATCATCCTCGACCACGAGAGCGCCGACCTCCAAACCCCCACCGGCCCCATGCGATGCCTCATCGCGCGCCCCGCCGCCCCGGGCAAGTACCCCGGCGTCGTCTTCTTTTCCGAGATCTTCCAGATCACCGGCCCCATCCGGCGCACCGCCGCCGCCCTCGCCGGCCACGGCTTGGTCGTCGCCGTCCCCGAGATCTTCCACGAACTCGAGGCCCCCGGTTGCGTGCTGGCATACGACCAGGCCGGCGCGGACCGCGGCAACGCCGACAAGGTCGGCAAGACCGTCTCCGCCTACGACGCCGACGCCGGCGCCTGCTTCGACTTCCTCAAGGCCCACCCCAACTGCACCGGGCGTCTCGGGGCGATGGGCATCTGCATCGGCGGGCACCTCGCCTTCCGCGCCGCCATGCACCCCGACTGCCGCGCCGCCGCCTGCTACTACCCCACCGACATCCACAAGGGCACCCTCGGCAAGGGCGGCGACGACTCGCTCTCCCGCGCCGCGCGCGGGGATGTCCGCGGCGAACTCCTGATGATCTTCGGCCGCCAGGACCCCCACATCCCCGCCGAGGGCCGGCGCGCCATCCTCGACACCCTCGAGCGATCCGGCGCGCGCTTCCAGTGGCACGAGTTCAACGCCCAGCACGCCTTCATCCGCGACGAAGGCCACCGCTACGACCCCGCCCTCGCGGCCATCTGCATGTCCATGACCATCGAGTTGTTCAAGCGCCGCCTCGCCGAAGGTGATGAGTTCGTCCCCCCCACCGCGGGCCCCGATCGCTGCTAAAACCGAACCCCCAACCGGCGGGCAAGAGCGTCGGCGTCGTGGCGCGTCGGCATCATCTCCTTCCTCAGCCCCGTGCGGGTCGTCGGAGCCCGGCGTCACGTGTCTCAGTCCCACCACCGCCCTCGCCGCGTGACGCGTCAGCCACCCCGCGGTTCTCGGCCCTGCGGACCCGACGCTCCGGGCCGCCGGACAAATTCTGGTCGGGTGCAGGAATTTCCGGCGCCGCTCCGTCCGACCGAGTTATGTTCCGATACATCACGCGGCGCACGCCGCCCGCGAGGGGCGTCGAACGCGCCGTTGCCACTTTCACCGGTCGCCGGCACCCCGGCTCCGGCAGCGCGAGGAGAGTTGAACAGATGACCCGCCGCTCGATGTCCGCCGTGCTCCGCACGCTCAGTCTCGTCGCGCTCGTCGGCGCCGCCTCCGCGCGCCACGCCGCGGCCCAAGGGCCGATGAACCCCCGACCCTCGCCCGACGGCGTCTGGACCCTCGTCGACAACCTCCCCCCGGAGCGTGCCGGCGCCGAGCCCATGGTCCGGCCCCAGGTCGCCCAGCACCTCATCCTGGACCCCGCCGCGATGCAGCGTCAGCTCGAGCGCGCCCCCATGGAGTTCACGCCGGAAGCGGTCACCATGCCCCTGGTCGTCTCCCTGCCCATGCCCGACGGTGCGTTCAAGCGCTTCGCCGTCGTTGAGACCCAGGTCATGCACCCGGAACTGGCCGCGAAGTTTCCCGAGATCCGGACCTTCGCCGGCGTCGGCCTCGACGAGGACGCCTCCTCCGTCCGCCTCGACATGAC
This sequence comes from uncultured Phycisphaeraceae bacterium, assembly GCA_964509325.1. Lineage (GTDB taxonomy): Bacteria > Planctomycetota > Phycisphaerae > Phycisphaerales > UBA1924 > JAFLCM01. Next base: position 4,781 of record CAZDYM010000118.1, on the reverse strand, counting down.
CCCGCTGGGCTTCCGCGCCATGGTGCTCGCCCCCAGCGGCTCGGTGTTCATCGACCCCTGGACCAAGTTCGATGTCACCCAGTACACCGCGTACGCCAAGCGTGACTATATGGGCCGCGACGGCTGGCTCTGCGAGGCCGAACTCCTCCCCGAGAACCAGGCCTACCTCCGCCGACTCGCCCAGGACTTCAACACCGCCGAGCCCGCGCGCGGCGGCGGCGAGCGCGCCGCCGCCGGCCTCCGAACCTACCGCCTCGCCAACGCCGCCACCGCCGAGTACACCGCGTTCCACGGCGGGACGCAGGCCCTCGGACTGGCCGCCGTCGTCTCCGCCGTCAACCGCGTCACCGGCGTCTACGAAAAGGAACTCGGCATCCGCCTCCAACTCGTCGCCAACAACATCAACCTCATCTACACCAACCCGTCCACCGACCCCTACAGCAACACCAACGGCGGCGCCATGCTCACCCAGAACCAGTCCAACTGCGACCTGGTCATCGGCAACACCAACTACGACATCGGGCACGTCTTCTCCACCGGGGGCGGAGGCGTCGCCACTCTCGGCGTCGTCTGCATCAACGGGCTCAAGGCCCGCGGCGTCACCGGGCAAGCCACACCCACCGGCGACGCCTTCTGGATCGACTACGTCGCGCACGAAATGGGACACCAGTTCGGCGGCTCCCACACCTTCAACGGCAACAACGGCGCCTGCGCCGGCTCCCAGCGCTCCGCCTCCAACGCCTACGAGCCCGGCTCCGGCTCCACCATCCAGGCCTACGCCGGCATCTGCGGCCCCGACGACCTCCAGCCCAACTCCGACGCCTACTTCCACTTCGAGAGCATCCGCCAGATCACCAACTACATCAACGCCAGCGGCTTGTGCCAGCCGTTCGTCCCCAACGGCAACAACACCCCCTCCGTCACCGTCCTCTCCCCCATCGGACTCACCATCCCCGCCAACACCCCCTTCGAACTCGTCGCCTCGGGCTCGGACCCCGACGGCAACCCCCTCACCTACTGCTGGGAGCAGCGCAACCTCGGCCCCGCCCTCGCCCTCGCCACCGGCGACAACGGCTTCAGCCCCATCTGCCGATCTTTCAACCCCACCACCTCTCCCGTCCGCACCGTCCCGCCGCTCGCCACCATCCTCACCGGCGGAACCGGGACCCTCGGGAACATCCTTCCCACGACCACACGCAACATGTCCTGGCGCGTCACCGTCCGTGACAACATCGCCACCGGTGGCGGCACCGCCTTCGCCGACTACTCCTTCCAGACCACCAACGCCGCCGGGCCCTTCGCCGTCACGTCTCAGAACTCCGGCGGCTCCTTCACCGGCACCATGACCGTCACCTGGAACGTCGCCAACACCAACGCCTCCCCCGTCAACGCCGCCAACGTCTCCATCACCCTCTCCACCGACGGCGGCAACACCTTCCCCACCGTCCTCGCCGCCAGCACGCCCAACGACGGCAGCCACACCGTCACCCTCCCTCCCGTCAACACCACCACCGCACGCGTGAAGGTCCAGGGCGCGGGCAGCATCTTCTTCGACATCAACAACGCCAACTTCTCCATCACCCCCGTCCCGCCACCAGGACCCTTCAACCTCACCGCTCCCCCCAACGGCGCCACCGGCGTCGCCATCCCCGTCACCCTCGTCTGGTCCACGTCCGCCGGCGCGACCTCGTACACCCTCGAGGTCGACACCGACTTCTCCTTCATCCCACCGCTCACCTACTCCACCTCCACCGTCTCCACCAGCCAACTCATCCCCGACGGCGTGCTCGCCGTCGACACCACCTACTACTGGCGAGTCATCGCCACCAACGGCGCCACCACCAGCGGCAGCCCCAACCCCAGTGTCTTCTCCACCGCCGCCCCGCCGGACTGCCTCGGAGATCTCGACGGCAACGGCCAGCGCAACACCGTCGACCTCGTCCTGTTCCTCGGGCAGTTCGGCACCGCCGTCCCGCCCGGCACCGGCGCCGACCTCGACGGCAACGGGACCGTCAACACCGTCGACCTCGTCACCTTCCTCGGCGTCTTCGGCGCCCCGTGCCCGTAACCGCCGGTGGCCCCTGCCACGGAACCGTCCTCGGGTCCGTGCCGTACAACTCGCACCATCCCCACCCCGCGCGCCCACCCCGCGCGGGGTTTTCGTTTATCCGCACGCCCGCCACGCTGGCTACCCCCAAAGGCGCGGTTCTCCTCTGCCCGCCGGCCCGTCTTCCGGAGCCGCGCTCCCCTTCTACGCCCCCTCTTCCAGGTCCGACTCCTTCAGATCCCTCGTCACGCGGTACGCGCCCGTGAACCACTTGTTCAGGTCCGCCAGCCGGCACGTCTCCGAGCAGAATGGCGCCCCGCCCCGGATCAGCACGCCCTTCAGCGACCGCCCGCACGTCCGGCACGCCCCCCCCGCCCCCCCCGAGAGATCCCCGCCCGCGGCCTCCGGCGCCACCCGAGTGATCGTCACCTCACGGTCATGCTCGCCGGCGTGATCGATGAACACCTCGTACCGCGACGCTGGCAGCCGCGATTCCACCCGCTCCGGCCACTCCACCGCCACCACGCACCCGCTCCCCAGAATCTCATCCCAACCGATCGAGTCGGCGTCATCGGCCCCCCTCAGCCGGTACGCGTCGATGTGAACCAGCGTGATCGGCCCCGCGCGGGCCCCATCCCCCCGTTGCGTCTCGACCGCCGGCCCCGCCGCGAAGCCCGCCGTCGCATACTCGTGCACCAGCACGAAGGTCGGGCTGCTCACGACGTCCGCGCTGTGCCCCAGCCCCCGCGCCAGCCCGCGCACAAAGCACGTCTTGCCCGCGCCCAGGTCGCCCCGCAGCGCCACGAAATCGCCGGGCATAAGGCACCGGGCCAGCGCCTCGGCCACCCGCTCGGTCGCCCCCGGCGAATCACACCGCCGCCGCCCCTCGATCGAACGACTCATCGCGGCCCCCCCTGCTGCCAACTCTCCGGCCCTCTCCCCGGCCCTCTCTCCGGCCCCCCCCCGCCCCGCGCCGTCGAACCGCCGTGGTCCCAGCCCATCTCGGCCGCGTCGTGCGAGACGCCGGATTCTTCCACAATCACGCACCCCGCGCCGCGCGTGACCCTGCCGATCACGCTCACCGCCGTCCCCGCCGCCTCGACGGGCGGGGGCCCGCCGGGCTCGACCGTGAACAGCAGTTCATAGTCCTCGCCGTCCGTCGCCGCACGCCGCCAGTCCGCCACCCCCCGGGCCCGAGGCACCTTCCACCCATCGATCTCGATCCGCACCCCCGACGCTTTCGCCAGTCGTGCGGCGTCACGCCCGAGCCCGTCCGACACATCGATCATCGCCGTCAGCCGCCGCCCGAGCGTGTCGCACAGCGCACGCCCCTCGCGCACCCGCGGCTCGAAGGTCAGATGCCGCCCGGACTCGAACGACCCGCCGAGCGACCCGGTCACGCACACCAGATCACCCTCGCGGGCCGTGCGCCGCTCCACCGGCCCGCGCACGGGGTGGGCCATGCCCAGCACCGTCACCGTGAGCACGGTCACGCCGCCCTCCGACGCGGGCCTGGTCACCGCGATGTCGCCCCCCGCCAGCGGGCACCCGAAGTGCTCCGCCCAGAACGCCATCCGGTCAAACAACTCGTCGGCACGCTCGTCATCAGCCCGCAGGCACCCGGTTGCCAGGCCGCACGAAGGCTCGCCACCCATCGCCGCGATGTCGGACACGCTCCTCGCAACCGCCTTCCGGGCGATCAAGTCGATCGGAGTCGAAGCCAGGTAGTGCCGCCCCTCCACCAGATGGTCCACCGTCGCCAGCGTCAACCCCGGCAGCGACAGGACCGCGCAATCATCACCCGGGCCGACGACCACCGTCCCCCGCCCCCGCAGGTGCGACGATCGCTCCGCGATGTGCTCCAGCAGCGCCGATTCCAGCATCAACGGACGCTAGGCGCTCCCCGTCATGGCGGCTCGCGATGCCGCCGGCCGGCGGCGCCACCGGTCCCATCCAAGCGAAAAACCCCGACGCAAGCGCCGGGGCTCTCAGGTCTCAATCGTGCTCAGCCCGGGCGCCCGATGATGCCCGGCCCCCGGTGCCCCTCATCACGCCTTCGCCGGCGTCGCGAGCGAGGCCTTCTTCGCGCTGGCCACCAGGTTGTCGAAGGTCTGCGGGTCATCGATCGCGATCTGGCTGAGCATCTTGCGGTTCAGCAGGATGCCCGCCATCTTCAGGCCGTTGATGAACAGCGAGTACCGCGTCCCGCGCATCTTGCACGCCGCGGTGATGCGGGTGATCCACAGGCGGCGGAAGTCGCGCCGGCGCCGCCGACGGTCACGCCACGCGTACCGGCCCGCCCGCATCAGGGCCACCTTGGCCTGCTGGTAGTGGCGGCTCTTGGTGCCGAAGTACCCGCGCGCTTCACGGATCACGCGCTTGTGTTTGGCCCGGCGGGCCGTGCTCTTGCGTGCACGAGGCATGGCGAAACTCCTTCATCAATCAAGGCTCGACGGGGCGGGACCTTCAACGACGGGTCCCGGCTTGAATCCCGGCGGGCGGGGACGGGGCCGAGGGGGCCCCACAACGAAAACCGAAAGGCGAGAAACGCAAACCGGCGGCGGGGTTCGGGTGTCGGGGTTCTGTCGAGCCCCCCTCCACCCGGGACTCATTCTCTCTTCACTTCCTCGCTCGACTCTCTCCTCTTGACTCTCTCCGCGATCTCCGCGCCTTCCCACGGGTGATCTACTTCTTCGCAGCGGCAGCCGCGGCGGCGCGGGCCGCCTCACGCTTG
>CAZDYM010000117.1:0-7683 GCA_964509325.1 uncultured Phycisphaeraceae bacterium | reverse complement strand
CTCGGGCCATGGCTCGAATCCAGGCTGCGGCCAGCCGCGGCGCCCGCTGCGCCGACAGCCCCCGGATCGCCATCGTCACGGCCACCGCCAGCACGCATCGCGCGGCCAGCAGCGTCTCGCCGAGCGCCAGCGCCCGCTCCTGCGCCGCGAAGATGTTCTCGCTCTCCAGTTCGAGGTGGTCGAACGCCTCGGCCGCGTCGCGGCCGCCGCGTCGCGCGTCCCAGTGCTCCGCCAGGGCGGCGTAGCACCTCGCGTGGCGCAGCTCGAGTTCGCGGACCTCCGTCGGCGTTGCCTGCATCGACAGCTTCTTCTCCGCGTACGCCCGGATCGACTGGAACATCTTGAGCCGCATGCCCGCCGCCGTCTCGACGCTGCTGAGCAGGCTCTGCTCCCGCAGCGCCTGGACGACGTCCATCGACATCGGGGCTTCCGGGAACGCCGAGAGGTCCAGCACCTCCTCGGCCTGCTCCAGGAAGAACCCGCCTCGGAACACGCAGACCTGGCACAGCGCCGCCCGCTCGTGGGGCTTGAGCAGGTCCCACGACCAGTCGATGGCCCCTTCGAGCGTCTGCTGCCGCTTGGGCAGGTCGCGCCGCGACGAGCGGAGCAGCTCGAACTTCTTCGCCAGTTTCTGCACGATCTGCGCCGGCTTGAGGATCTTCACCCGCGCCGCCGCCAGCTCGATGGCCAGCGGCTGGCCCTCCAGCTCGATGCAGATGTCGGCCACGTCCGGCGCGTTCTCGTCCGTCAGCGTGAACCCCGGCTGGGCCTCGCGGGCGCGCTCGACGAACAGCCGCACGACGTCGAACCCCGAGAGCCGCACCGCGTGCTGCGCCCCCAGCAGCGCATCCTGCGCCGCCGCCTCCCGCGACGCCTCGTCCTGATCCTCCGCGCCGGCCCCGATCCCGACGGTGCCCGCGTCGAGGCCCTCGCCCGCCGCCGGGTCCCGCGCGCGTCTCAGCCTCGGGGGCGTCCGCATCGGCTCCAGCCGCATCTCCCGCTCGCCGGCGATGCCCAGGAGCGTCCGGCTGGTGACCAGGAACCGCGCCGTCCGCGCCCGCTTCATCCACATCCCCACCAACCCGGCGCAGCTCTCCACCACCTGCTCGAAGTTGTCGAGGATGAGCAGCAGCGGCTTGCGGTACTCCAGCACCGCCGCGATCACCTGCCGCGGCGGCTCGGGCCCGGCGATCGGCACCCCGAACGCCGCCGCCACCGCCGCGCACACCCCTTCTTCCGTTGTGCAGTCCGACAGGTCCGCGAACCACACCCCGCCCTCGTAGTGATCGAGCAGTTCGTTGCCGACGCGCAGCGACAGCCGCGTCTTGCCCGTCCCGCCCGGGCCCGTCAGCGTCAGCAGCGTCCACTTGTCGGCCCGCGCGCCCGCGGTGATCTCCTCGATCTCCGCGCGCCGCCCCACGAAAGTCGTCTGCTGGTACGGCAGGTTCGTCGCGACGTGGTCCAGCGTCTTGAGAGGGGGGTACGTGCGGCTCGCCAGCGAGTAGGGCAGAATCTGGAACAGCCGCTCCGGCCTCGACAGGCTCTTGAGCCGGTGCTCGCCGAGGTCCTTCACGAGGACCGATTCGAGCTGCTCCGCCGCCGCCTCGCGCACGGCGTGCGAGATGAGGATCTGCCCGCCGTGACCCGCCGACGCGATCCGCGCCGAGCGGTTGACCATCGGGCCGAAGTAGTCCATCCGCCCGTTGGTCGGATCGACCTCGCAGATCGGTTCGCCGGTGTGGATGCCCATCCGCACCAGCAGCTCCGCGCCCCCCGTGTCACGCCGGATGTCCTCCGGCATCGCGCCGGCCATCCTCTCCTGCAACTCGATCGCGAACCGCACCGCCGGCGTCGGCGACGCGAACGCCACCATGAAGGCGTCCCCCTCGGTCTTCACCTCGTAGCCGCCGTGCTTGCCGATGAGCCCGCGCATGACGCTGTTGTGCGCCGCCAGCGCCTCGGCCATGCGCGACTGCAGTTTCTCCCACAACTCCGTCGAACCCTGCAGGTCGGTGAACACCAGCGTCACCTGGCCGGTCGGCGCGGCGACCGCCCGCGCCGAGGGCGACCCGCCCCCCGGACCTTCCACGCCGGACGCATGCGTCTCACCGAACCTCACACCACCATGGTACGAGCACCGCGCCAAACCCAATACACTCCGCCCGTGCCCCCGGGAACCAGCCCCCAGCCCACCTTCCGCCCGGCGCTGCTCGCCGGCCTTGCCCACGCGGCGCTCATGGCGCTGGCCTTCCCGCGCCCGGGCCTGTGGCCCTTCGCGCTGATCGCGATCACCCCGCTGGTGCTCACCGCCAACGCCGCGGCTCAGTCCGCCAAACCCCTGCGTGTCGCCGTCGGCGTCGCCCTGGGCTCGCTCCCTTTCTGGGCCTTCACGCACTGGTACGTGGGCGCGATCACCGACGCCGGCCTTCCCGTTCTGCTTCTCTACTTGAGCATCTGGCCCGGGCTGTTCGTGTGGGTCATGACCCGCGTCCCCGCGCCGCGCTCCATCTGGGCCCGCATCCTCATCCCCGCGCTCATCTGGACCTGCGTCGAATCCGTCCGCGCGAACTGGGTCTGGGACGGGTACGCCTGGTACCTCGTCGGCCAGCCCCTCATCGACACGTCCGCCACCCTGCTCGCGCCGTGGTTCGGTCTGCACGCGGCCTCGCTGTTCGCCGCCGCCTTCGCCTCCTCCGCGGCGATGCTCTTTCCCGTTCGACGGGCCCCCGGCCTGTCTTCGCCGCCGGCGGGGCAGCCATCCCGCTTGCCCGCCATCCACCGCAACCGCCTGGCGCTCGCGCTGTGCATCCTCTTCGCGCTGCTCTGGCTTCCCGTCCGCCCTTTGGGCTGGGGCGGCAGCCCATCCTTTCAGACCGTCCACCTCGCCGTCGTCCAGCCCAACGTCCCGCAGTCGAACAAGATGTCGCCCTCGTTCGACCAGCGGATGGCGGATTTCTCCACGCTGCTCCGCCTCACCTCCGAGGCCGCGCACAACGATCCGAAGCCCGACGCCATCTTCTGGCCCGAGACCACCTTCCCCGGCACGTCCCTCTCTCCCGAAGTCGTCGAGATCGAGCGCTCCAGCGGCCTTGGGTACCGCGACCACAACTACCCCCTCACCGGCTGGCACGACGAACTCACCCGCGTCCAGCGCGATCTGGGCGTGCCGATGGTCGTCGGCGCCATCGCCGCGGAGGGCTTCCGCATCAACACGGACGACCCGCCGCCGCTGTTTGAGTTCGACCGCCTCTTCAACTCCGCCTTCCTCATCCTCGACGGCACCGTCCAGCCGCAACGCACCGACAAGGTCCACCTCACGCCCTTCGGCGAGACCATGCCGCTGATCTCGAACTGGCCCTGGCTTGAAAGGCGGCTGCTCGCGCTGGGCGCCGCCGGCATGACGTTCGATCTCTCCCCGGGCATCGCCCGTCCCCTCACCATCCCCCTCCAGGGAAGGGACGGTCGCGACCGCACCCCGCTGCACGTCGCCGTCCCCATCTGCTTCGAGGTCACGGTTCCTTCCGTGGTCCGAGACCAGGTCTACCCGCGCGATCCGTCGCTCCCCCGCGCCGCCCTCATCGCCAACCTCACCAACGACGCCTGGCTCGGGGGTTCCGTCACCGCCCGCCTCAACCACCTGCTGGCCGCCCGCTGGCGCTGCGTCGAACTGGGCGTCCCCATGATCCGCGCCGCCAACTCCGGGGCCTCCTGTCTCATTGACGCCACCGGCCGCGTCCGGCAACTCGGCCCGAACGACGCACCACCGGACGCCCCGCGCCCGTCCCACGGCTGCCTGACCGAGGGCGTCATGAGCGTCCGCCTCGACGTCGCGATCATCCCCGACGACGCCCGCTCGCCGTGGCTCCCCCGCCTGCTTGAGACCCTCCTCCCAGCCCTTGGCACCGTGCTGATCCTCGCCAGAGCCGCCCTTGCCTGGCGCGAACGCCGCGACCGGGTATCGAGCCGGTCGTCCCCGGCGTAGCGAGCGACCCCCGCCCCACCCCTCCACCCGCCTCACCCCCCCAACCACCCTCCCCCGCGCCCCCCACCGCGCTGCCCCCGCGCTGCCCTGCGCTCTCCACGTTCGACGCCGAGCGACCCCCCGCGCCCGGCCCCACATTCCACGCCCGGTCAACCCCCGACCGATATCCCCTTCATACCCTTGGTCGAACGCCCGGACCCCGCCCCGCGTACCACCACCATGACCACCCGACCACTCGCCGCGGCCGCCGTGCTGCTCACCTCCGCCGTCGCCCTCGCGCAGCCCACCACCACCGCCAACCCCGCCGGCAACGCCACGGGCCGGTCCGGGAGCAACCCCCCGTCGGTCCCGGGGACCCCCGCCGGGGCGGGGGGTGGCCTGCGCCTCGAGAACGTCAAGCCCTACACCAACATCGAGAAGTCCCAGCTCCGCGAGCGCTGCCTCGCCATGCTGCAGGACATGGCCCGCGCCGACAACGCCCTGCTCCGCGCCAACGCGATCGAGGCCCTCCAGCCCGCGCCCTCACGCTGCGAGCCCGTGGTCCGCGCCGGGCTCGCCGACGAGAACCTCGGCGTGCGGTTCATCGCCGCCATGACCGTCGGCAAACTCAAACTGAAGACTTCCGCTCCGATGGTCCGGCCGCTGCTCAGCGACCCCGACCCCTCCGTCCGCGCCGCCGCCATCTACGCGCTGGTCCGCACCGGAAACGCCGCCGACCAGACCGAACTCTCCGCTCTGTTGATGAACGGCGACGCCCGCGCCCGCGCCAACGCCGCGTTCATCCTCGGCGAACTCGGCAACAGCTCCGCCGTCCCCATGCTCCGCGACGCCGCCCGCCAGCCCGCCCCGGCCAACGCCCCCGCGAGCGTGCGCCTGTTCCGCCTCCAACTCGCCGAAGCGATGGTCAAACTCGGCGACAAGACCGCCGGCGACACCCTCGAGGCCGCGCTCTACCCCTCGTCGCGCGAAGATTTCGAGGCCGCCGTTCTCGCCGCCCAGATCATCGGTGAAGTGAAGATCGAGAAGGCCGCCAGCCAGCTGGTGAATCTCATCGAGCAGCAGCCCTCCGGTGCTCCGAGGGCCGCCGACCCGCGCGACGCCACCTACCTTCAGCCCCGCGAACTCCGCCTCGCCGCCGCCGCCGCGCTCGCCAAGATGGGCTACCGCGGCGGGTGGTACGTCGGCGACATGTACGCCAAGGACCCGGAACCCGCCGCCCGCGCCCAGGCCGCCTTCGTGCTCGGCGCCACCGCCCACAAGCAGACGCTGAACCCCAGCATCAGCCGCCTCGAGAACATGCTCGAAGACGAGAGCCCCATGGTCCGCTGCTCCGCCGCCGCGGCCCTGCTGAAGGTGCTGGAGCGGAACTGACCGCTCCGGGTGACCTGCGCCCGGCGGGCGGAACCTGACGAGCGGATCGCCCGGGCATGGAACGCCGGTCGGGGCAGCCGGACGGACGTGCGCTACGTCCCTCGCAGAATCTCCGCCACCTTGCCCGCGATGGCGCGCGCCGCCCGCGCGCGGTGGCTCTGGGCGTTCTTCTCCGCTTGGTCCATCTCCGCGACCGTCCGCCCGTCCGCCATCTCGATCAGCGGGTCGTAGCCGAACCCGTTGGCGCCCCGGGCCCTGCCGGTCGTCACACGACCAGCCCACTCGCCCCGCGAGGTCGCCAGGATCTTCCCGTCCGGCGACCCGACGCACATGCAGCACACGTACCGCGCCGAGCGCCCCTCGGGCCCCACGCCGTCCAGTTCGCACATTAGCCTGAGGTTGTTGGCCGCGTCCCGCTCCGCCCGCGTGTTCCCGCGCCCCGCCCAGACCGCCGACAAGACCCCCGGCTCCCCCTTCAGCGCCTCCACCTCCAGCCCCGAGTCGTCCGCGAGGCACACCCGCTCGGCGAGGAAGGCGTAACTGAGCGCCTTCTTCGCCGCGTTCTCCTCGAACGTGCTGCCGTCCTCGAAGGGCTCGGGCAACTGGCGCCCCAGGCTGTCGAGCCCGACCGCGCGGATGCCCATGGGCTCGAAGATCGCCCGCAGTTCGTCGAGTTTGTGCGGGTTGCTGGTCGCCACCAGCAGCTCCATCGTTGTCGAAGTGTTGTCCATCCGAGGCATGTTCGTTCGCTTCCGACGCCCCCTCTCCACCAGGGGACAAACGACCCGTTCGACCGCACGCCCGACGCCCGATCCCCGACTCCTGATGCCCGACTCCTCATCCCCGACTCCCCCCGCCTACCGCCCCCGATACTCCACCGGCACGTCGCCAAACTCCGCCCGGATCACCGACCGGATGCCGCCGCGGCCCCTCCAGTCCGTCACCACCTGCATCCACGCGGGCTTCATCGCCGCCGCCAGGTGGTCGCGGATCGTGTTCGTGACCGCCTCGTAGTAGATGCCCTCGTTGCGGAAGGACTGGTAGTACATTTTGAGCGACTTGAGCTCGACGCACACCCCGCCCGCCGAGGCGCCCCTCGGGCAGTACCGCAGCGTGACCACGCCGAAGTCCGGGTGCCCGGTCTTGGGGCACACGCTGGTGAACTCCTCGGCGATGTGCTCGATGACGAAGGCGCCGTCGGTGGGTGAAGCAAAGCACTCCAGGAGACGCGGGTCGGGCATGGCCGGAACGATAGCGGGGACCGCCCCCGCCGGGCGTTGCGCGTACGCTGAGCCCGTCGCATGGCAAGAACCCGCGCCACCTTCGTCTGCCGCTCGTGCGGGTCCGTCCAGTCCCGCTGGATGGGCAAGTGCCCCGCCTGCGGCGCCTGGGACGCGCTCGAAGAGTTCCGCGTCTCCAAGGCCGCTTCCAGCGACGCCCACAAGGGCCTCGCCGCCGAAGCATGGGCCGCCGCGGCCGCCGTCGGCGAAGCCCCGATGGACGACCTCGTCGAACCGCCCTCCGCCAGGCCCATCACCGAAGCCGCCTCCGCCGCGCCGCCCGGACGCATCCCCACCGGCATCTCCGAGTTCGACCGCGTCCTGGGCGGCGGCATCGTCCCCGGCTCGGCCATCCTCCTCGGCGGCGACCCCGGCATCGGCAAGTCCACCCTCCTGCTCCAGGCCCTCGGGGCCATGTCCTCCCCGGCGCGCACCCTCAAGGAGAATCTCTCCCGCCGCGAACCCGTCCGCACCCTCTACGTCACCAGCGAGGAATCCGCCGAGCAGGTCCGACTTCGGGCCGCGCGGCTGGGCGCCGCCGAGAGCGAGCACCTTTTCGTTCTCGCCGACACCAACCTGGCCCGCATCGTCGAGCAGGCGCGGCGCGTCAGGCCCGCCGTTCTCGCCATCGATTCGATTCAGATGGTCTACAAGGGCGACCTCGACGCTTCCCCCGGCAGCGTGCCCCAGCTCCGGCGCTGCTGCACCGACCTCGTGTATCTCGCCAAACTCACCAACACGGCGGTCATTCTCGTCGGCCACGTCACCAAGGACGGTCAGCTCGCCGGCCCACGCCTTCTCGAACACCTCGTCGACGCCGTCCTCTCTTTCGAGGGCGACCGCTACCACGCCCACCGCGTCGTCCGCGCCGTCAAGAACCGCTTCGGGACCACCCTGGAGATCGGACTGTTCGAGATGTCCGGCCACGGCCTGCGCGAGGTCCCCGACGGCGCCTCCGTCGCCGCCTCCGCGCTGGGCGGGGGTGGCGGCGCCGCTCCGCGCCCCGGCAGCGTCGTGTGCCCCGTCGTCACCGGCACCCGGTGCGTCCTG
>CAZDYM010000116.1:0-7690 GCA_964509325.1 uncultured Phycisphaeraceae bacterium | reverse complement strand
AGAGCGCGCATCCCTCTCCTATCGGGCAAGCCCGCACAGGGGTTCACGTCGTCATCGAGTTATCCCGGTCGCGGACGGCGCGACGCGGCCCCGTCGTGCCGCCGACCCGTCTTCGGGTCCGGACGCCGCGGTTCTCCCGCACCCGGCTTGGGCCAAGCACGCCCGCGAAGCCGACACACCCGCGGACGCGTCGGCGACACGCCAACCCACGCCCGACATCAGCGCAAAAACGCACTCACCCCGCGCTCGCGCTCGCCGCCGGCAGCCCCGCCGGAACCCCCGGCTTCTCGTTCGGTGGGGCCAGCATCGGCACGATGGACTCCAGCCAGTCAGGGTCACGCTGGAAGATCGGGTACTCGTAAGTCCTCCGCCCCGCGAACAGGTCCGTCGCTTCCTTCGAGAACGCGACCCACGGCCGGACCTCCACGCCCAGGTCCCGCCCCGTCAGCGTCTCCAGCGAACGACGCGCCGCCGACGACACCGCCAGGTCCCGGTCGTCCAGCGCCGCCACCAGCGCATCGAACGACGACCGCTCCGCGTACTGCCCCAGCGCGCTGGCGGCGGCCTCGCGCACGCTCGCCTCCGCCTCGTTCTTCGTGTTCAGCCGGTCCACCAGCGGCTTCACCGCCGCGGGGTTGTGCAGCCGCTGCAGCGCCCGCGCGCACTCCCACCGCAGGTACTTCTCGTTGCTCTTGAACAGGTCGGCGATCGCCGGCACGTCGTCCGGCGAGCCGTGCATCGCCAGCGCCCGCACCGCGACCGCCTTCACCAACGGGTCCTCGTCCTTGATCTGCTCGCGGTACAGCCGCACGTACACGTCCTCGCCGCCCCACGGCGCGTTCGCCAAGAGCAGCGTCCCGCGCGCTCGCTTGTCCGCGTTGAACGGGTCCACCGCCCACCGCGCCGCCTCCTCCGGCGTCGGCGGCGCGAACACCTGCAGAATGCTCGTCGACTGCTGCGCCTGCTTCCCGCGCGATTGGCAGGCGGGCAGCGCCGCGCCCCCGCCCAACGCCACGAGAGCCGCAACCCCACAACTGATCCCGCGTTTCATGGGCCCAGTATAAACCGCCGCTCCGCGCTATTCTCACGCCGTGAACCGGGCTCTCACTCCCATCTGGCTCCTCGCCGCGTCGGCCCTGCTCGGCGCCTGCGCCTCCACCCGCGCCCCCGACCTGCCCACCGTGCTGGACCCCGCCGCCGCGGACCTCGTCGCCGCCGAGGCCCTCCCCCTCTGGCTCGGGCCGCGGGGCCCGCGCGAATCATGGATGCGCGTCCTGCCCGGTTCCATCCCCGCCCGCGACGTCGGCAAGTCCTGGCACGTCGTCCCCGTCGATCCCCGGCGCGACGACGAAGGCCGCCTCACCGCCTTCACCCTCCGGTGGACCCTCGAGGGCGAGCCCACGCCGCGCAGCGAGCGCCGAATGATCGTCACCCCAACCGGCGACCTCGCCATGGACCGCGTCGTGCAGCGCGACCGCTCGGTCATCACCGTCTTCAAGCCGCCCGTGCTGGTCATGCCCGCCCGCATCAACCCCGGCGCCACCGTCCGCCAGGACGCCGCCGTCACCGTCTACGAGCTCGACAGGCCCAAGAAGATCAAGGACAAGGGCACGGCGACGGTCGAGATCACCTACGCCGGCCTGGGCCCCGAGCCAGGCCCCAACGCCAGTTCCGACGACGCCGACCGCGCTGGGAAGCGCATCCTCCGCTCGTCGCTGCTCATCGACCTCTCCGCCGCCACGTCCGAACGCTTCACCGAGCGCTGGTTCGACGATGCCGGTCTCGTCCGCGAGTCGTACGAGGAGAAGATCCGCGTGCTCGGGGTCACCATCGATTCCTCACGCCAATCAATGACGCTCGCCGGCCAGGGTGAAACGACCTGCGGCAGCGAAGCGCCGACCGCCCCGGAGAGCGCGCCGTGACCACCCGCGAAGCGCACGCCGCCGCGCTCTCGGGCCTCATCGAAGCCCGCCGCGCCGTGGTCGCGGTGCTCGGGCTTGGCTACGTCGGCCTGCCCTTGCTCCACGCCGTCGCCGCCGCCGGATTCCCCGTCATCGGCCTCGACCACGACGCCGACAAGATCCACAAACTCCGCCGCGCCGAGAACTACCTCCCCCACCTCGGTCCATCGGTCGCCGCTGAACTCGCCGCCAACCCGCGGGTCTCGCTCTCCAGCGACCCCGCCTCCCTGGCCCGCGCCGACGCCGTCCTCATCTGCGTCCCCACCCCGCTCGACGAGCGCCACCGCCCCGACCTTGGCGCCGTCGAACGCGCCGCCCGCGACATCCGCGACCACGCCGTCGCCCGCGATTCAACCCGCCCACGCCTCATCGTCCTCGAATCCACAACCTATCCCGGAACCACCCGCGAAGTCGTCGGCGGCATCCTCTCCCAATCACCCTTGCCCCAACCAGCCGCAGGATTCTCCGCTCCCCACCCGATTCCCCCCTCCTCACTGCCCGCCACCTCTCCCCTCTTCCTGGCCTTCTCACCCGAGCGCGAGGACCCTGGCAACCCCACCTTCACCACCCGCACCATCCCCAAACTTGTCGGCGGCGTCGATGCCCCCTCCGCCGCCCTCGCCGTCGCCCTCTACAGCCGAATCGTCGCCAAGGTCATCCCGGTGTCCTCCGCCGAGGTCGCCGAAGCGGCCAAACTCGTCGAGAACGTCTACCGCGCCGTCAACATCGCACTGGTCAACGAACTCAAAATCGCCCTCGACGCCATGGGCCTGGACGTCTGGGAAGTCCTCGACGCCGCCGCCACCAAGCCCTTCGGCTTTCACCGCTTCAACCCCGGCCCGGGCTTCGGCGGGCACTGCGTCCCCGTCGACCCCTTCTACCTCTCCTGGAAAGCCCGGCAAGTGGGGGCCCAGGCCGATTTCATCGAACTCGCCGGCACCGTCAACCGCCGCATGCCGGCGTTCGTCATCGACCGCTGCCGGGCCGCCCTGAACCACCATTCCTCCAAGCCGCTCAAAGGTGCCAAGGTGCTCGTGCTGGGCCTGGCCTACAAGCCCAACATCGCGGATGTCCGCGAGAGCCCATCCTTTGAACTCATCGAGTTGCTCCGCGAGCAGGGCGCCGAGGTGTCGTACCACGATCCGTACGTCCCCCAAACATGGCGCGGCCGAAGGCACGACCTCCAGATGACCTCGGCACCCTGGTCCGAAGCAACGCTCGCTCAGGCCGACCTCGTGCTGATTTCCACCGACCATGACTGGTACGACTGGCCCTTCCTCGCCCAGCACGCCCGCCTGATCGTCGATACCCGCAACGCCATGGCCCGCGCCGGGGTGACCGGCCCCGCCCGGATCCTGAAAGCGTGAAACGCCCGGCGGCACCGCCTTCCGGCCGCGCCCAGGCAGGGCCCGCTGTGCGAACCGGCGCACCCGGCGTGCGTCCGAACCGTCACCCCTCCCCTTCCCCTCGGTTTGACCCAAACCCGTCCCGGCGGGTACAACCTTCCCCCCCGGACTGCCCCCGGACTGCCCCCGGACTGCCCCCGGAACTGCCCCCGGAACTGCACCGGACAGGACCGTCTGCCCGGTGGTTCTCACCCCCAACGCCCTCGGCCCGGGCAACCTGAACGCGGGCCGTCTCGAATAATCAACCCCGAGCCGGGACCGATGACCCCCGACCTGTAAGTTCCGACTCCCGACTGCCGCCCCCGCCCCCGACCGCTCGATCGACCCAGGAGTTTCGCCGTGCACATCCTGACCAAGTTCCTCGTCATCATGGCCGCGGTGCTCGCGATCCTGCTCAGCGGGCTGAGCATCGCGTACTCGAGCAACGCCCAGCGCCTGCGCGAGTCCGTGGACAACGAGCGCAAGAGCGCCGAGGCCGCCAAGGCCGCCGCCGCCGAGGTCACCGCCCAGGCCGCCGCCGAGCGCGAGAGCCTGAACACCAAGCTCACCGAGCTGCAGAACGCGATGGCCAGCGTCCGCCAGACCATCTCGCAGCTTCAGGGCGAGAACGCGCAGCTGCTCTCGGACAAGAAGCGTCTGGAACTCGAGGGCGCCTCGTACCAAGCCCGGATCGATCAGTTCATCGCGCTCTCCGAGGCCCACGCCAGGCTCGATGAGGCCCGCGCCAAGGAACTCGAAGAACTCCGCCAGAAGCAGCTCTCCTACGCCCGCAAGGAGATCGAGATGGGCGACCGCATCAACGACCTCGCCGGCCAGTTGGAGGTCGCCCAGGAGACCAGCCGCGCCCTGCAGGAGCAGCTCGTCAGCGCCCGCCAGGACCTCGACCGCGCCCGAACCGGCGGCGGCGCGGGCGGCCTCGCCGACGCGTCCGGCTTCAAGAAAGCGCCCCCCACCTTCCGCGGACGCATCACCAACGTCACCCGCGACGACGCCACCGGCTCCACCCTCGTCACCATCAACGCCGGCGCCAACGACCGCCTGACCGAGAAGATGGAACTCAACATCGTCCGCGACGGCTTCGTCGCCAAGGTCGTGCTCACCCGCGTCGACCTCAACACCGCCATCGGCATCGTCAACTTCCTGGGCCGCGACGTCCAGGTCCAGGTCAACGACCTCGTCATGCCGACGCTGTGATCAACGAAGGCACGCGGCACGACGTATGAGCGCCGGCACCAAGCCTCCCTGAAACGCGCTTGAGTCCCCACTCCCGACTCCCCACTCCCGACTCCCCTCCCCTCCAATGGCCCAACCACTCGGAATGTCGATGCCCGGTTCGCAGCGCGGGCGGCGCGCCTCGCTGAACGTGTACACCGGGCTCATGGCCGTCGCGGTGGTCGCCCTGCTCGCCGGCTGCATCGTCACCTGGATGAACGGCATGCGCATCGGCCCCGGCGGCGACGCCATGGCCGCCCTGGCCATCCACCCCAAGCAGGGCCAACTCAACCTCGGGAAGTAACGCCCGAGGCCCCTCGCCCAGGTTCTTCGCTTTCCGTACGGACAAAGGCCCGGCCCACGCACGACCATGCGGACCGGGCCTTGTGCATTGAACCGAGGCTCCATGCTCCGATCTTTGCCCTCTGTGCTTTGCACTCGCTGCCTTGTGCTCCGTGCTGTGTGCTCCGTGCTCTGTGCTTGATGCACTCTCCCCCGCTCCACCGGCACCTCAACCGCTCCCGACCGGTACCACCCGCATGGCCACGCCCCTCCCCATCCGCTTCGGCCCCCCGAAGGACCCGGACGATATCCCGGCGATCGTTCGCCTCCTGAACCTCGCCTTCACCAGCCCCACCGACCAGATCGAGCAGACGTACCTCCGCGTCGTGGGCGTAGACCAACTCCGCGTCGCCCACGCCGCCGACGCCCCGCCCGGCACGCCCCCCGGCGCCTGCCTGGCCCGACTCCCGATGGGGCAGTACTTCGGCGGCCGCGCGGTCCCCATGGTCGGCATTGCCGCCGTCGCCGTCGCCCCCGAAGCCCGCGGCATGGGCCTGGGCCTCGCCCTCGTGCGAGAAGCCGTGAAAGAGATGCGCCGCGAAGGCGCCGCGCTCTCGTGCCTCTATCCCTCCACCCAAGCCCTGTACCGCCAGGTGGGCTACGAGCAGGCCGGGCACCGATTCCGCTACGAACTCGACCTCGCGCGCATCGCCGTCGAGCGGCGAGACGCCCCCTCAGCGTCCGAACTCCAGGCCCGCGCTCTGACCGACGCCGACGAGCCCGCCGTCCGCGCCTGCCAACGCCGCTTCGCGTCCATGAACGACGGGATGCTCGACCGCTGCGAGCTGCTCTGGAAGCGCACGCGATCGTGGCGCGGCGTCACCTCCGCCGGGTGGGGCTTCGCCGAGCCCGGCTCGAACGAACTCGAGGGCCTGGTGTTCGTGCGCCAAACGATGGACCCCGCTTCGTTCCGCACCGATCTCAGCCTCACCGACCTCGCCTTCACCACGCCTCGCGCGGGGCAACGCATCCTCAGGTTCCTGGCGGACTTCGGCTCCATGGCCCGCTCCGTCGAGTTCTTCGCCGGCCCCGTCCACCCCATCATCAGCCTCATGGCCCAGCAGGTCTACAAGAGCGAGTTCAAGTTCCACTGGATGCTCCGCCTCATCGACGCTCCGGCGGCGTTGGCGGCGCGGGGCTGGCCCGTCGGCGTCGACATCGAAGTCACCCTCCACATCCACGACAGCCTGCTCCCCGAGAACGAAGGCGTCTGGCGATTCCGCCTGTCCCGCGGGCTCGCCACGCTCGAACGAACCGACCACAGCCCCGCGTGCGAACTGGACATCCGCGCCCTCGCGAGCCTCTACTCCGGCTTCCTCAGCCCAACCCAGGCCAGACTCGTCGGCGTCCTCAACGGCTCCGATGAAGCGATCGCCGCCCTCACCGCGGCGTTCCCGCCCAACCGCGCCGGCATGAACGACATGTTCTAAGCACGCCGCCAAGGCCACGCTCGAAGTGCCGGCAGGGCCAACCATCTCCCGCGAACCCGCCCCGTCCGCACGCCCGACCACCCAACTCCCCAACCACCCGACCACCCAACCACCCAACCACGCGGCCGCCCCGACCCGATCTCCCGTACCCTCCCGCATGCCCCAGCCCCACGACCGCGCCGCCGTGCTCTCCGTCGGCGATGAACTCATCCTCGGCCAGACGATCGACACCAACGCCGCCCGCATCAGCGCCGCTCTCACCCAATGGGGCATCCGCGTCGTCGAGCACCTCACCGTCCCCGATGACCTCTCCGCCCAGCGCGCCGCCCTCGAACGCGCCTCCGACCTCGCCGTCCCCCTCGTCATCGTCACCGGCGGCCTGGGCCCCACCGCCGACGACCTCACCCGCCCGGCCCTCGCCGCCGCGATGAACGACCGCCTCGTCACCGACGACGACGCGCTGCGCACCCTCGAAGCCATGTTCGCACGCCGCGGACGCGCCCTTACCGAACTCCAGAAATCCCAGGCCCAAAGGCCCTCCCGCGCCGTGTGCATCCCCAACCCCACCGGCACCGCGCCGGGACTGTTCGGCACCATCGACCGCCACCACCACGCCACCGACGTCTTCTGCCTCCCCGGTCCGCCCGGCGAAATGATCCCCATGCTCGAGCACTGGGTCCGACCGCGCCTCCGCCCCCCGACCGGCCTGGCCGTCCGCACCCGCGTCCTCCACACCCTCGGCGCCGGCGAGGGCGACCTCGCCCTCCGCCTGGGCCCGCTCATGGACCGCGGGCGCAACCCGCTCGTCGGCACCACCGCCTCCGGCGGCGTCGTCTCGATCCGCATCCGCTACGAGGGCCCCGAGGCCGACGCCGCCGCCGCGCTCGCCCAGACCGAGCGCGCCTGCCGAGACGCCTGCGCCCCGTTCGTCTTCGGCCAGGAAAACGACACCATCGCCTCCAGCACCCTCGACGAACTCCGCACCCACGCCGCCAGGCTCTGCGTCGTCGAGAGCTGCACCGGCGGGATGCTCGGCTCGCTCCTCACCGCCGTCCCCGGCGCCTCCGACGCCTTCCTCGGCGGGTGGATCACCTACGACAACGCCATGAAATCGGCCCTCGTCGGCGTGCCCGACACCACCCTCACCCAGCACCGCGCGGTGTCCGAGCACGTCGCCCTCGCCATGGCCCGCGGCGCGCTCGAACGCGCCAGAAGCCTCGGCGCCACCCACGCCCTCGCCGTCACCGGCGTCGCCGGGCCCTCCGGCGGCTCCGACGCCAAGCCCGTCGGCACCGTCCACATCGCCTGCGTCGCCGACGCCCACCACGGCACGCCCCCC
>CAZDYM010000115.1:0-7726 GCA_964509325.1 uncultured Phycisphaeraceae bacterium | reverse complement strand
AGAATGTTCCCCAGGCTGGCCGCGAACACCGCGATGGCCAGCCCGATGATCGCGAACTCGACGCCGCTGCCGCCCATGATCCACCACGCGAAGACGATCGCGCCCAGGCAGAAAACCAGAATCAGAATAGTGGCGTTGCGGGCGGACATGGCGGGAAGCTCGACCCGATCCGCCGCGCCCTGAGTTCAGCCCGGCCCGCGCGGCGTGGGTTCGAGCGAGCATGGTATCCCGCACGCGTCCCGCCGACAGTTGCCACGGACACGCACCTTCCACGATGATCCCGCGGTGTCCACACCCGCCACCCCTCCAGACCCTCGCGACGCCGGCCTTCCCAAGGGCGGCATCCTCGACCTGATCGAACGCATCGGCAACAGGCTGCCCGAGCCGGCGTTGCTGTTCGCGCTGCTCGCCGGCATCGTGATCGTGGCCTCCGCCGTCGGCTCGGCGGTCGGCTGGACCGTCCAGCCCGTCACGCCCACCGTGCAACTGGTGCACAAGCTCGACGCCTCGGGCGCGCCCGTGCTCGACGCCGCGGGCAAGCCCAAGGTGACCCCGAAGCTGGGCGACGACGGCAAGCCCATCGTCACGCTGGAGCCCAGCGGCGAGCGCCTGGCGCCGCGCAGCCTGCTCACCAGCGAGGGCGTCTACTGGATGCTCTCGTCCATGCTCCGCAACTTCACCCACACCCCGGCCTTGGGGCTGATCTTCGTGGGCATGCTGGGCATCGGGGTGGCGGAGAAGTTCGGCCTGTTCAGCGCCCTCATGCGGGCGCTGGCCCTGGCCACGCCCAAGTCGCTGCTGACGCCGATGATCGTCTTCATCGGGGCCAACTCCAGCGTGGCGAGCGACGCGGGGTACATCATCCTGCCGCCTTTGGCCGCGGCGCTCTTCGCCGCCGTCGGACGCTCGCCCATCGCCGGGATGGCGGCGGCGTTCGCGGGCGTCGCGGGGGGGTTCGGGGGCGGGCTGTTCCCCACCGCCGGCGACGGCTTCCTGGCCGGGGTCGCCACCACCGCCGCCCACATCATCGACCCCGACCACCACACCGTCGAGGCCACGCACAACCTGTTCTTCAAGGGAGCGTCGGCGTTCGTCGTGACCCTGGGCGGCTGGTTCGTCACCGACAAGATCGTCGAGCCCCGCCTGCGCCGCGCGGGCGTGAGGGCCAGGGGCACCGCCGAAGAAACCAGCGCCGTGACCGACATGGCCCTCAAGCCCGATGAGAAGCGCGGGCTGATCGCGGCCCTGTTCACCAACGCCGCGGTGCTGGGCGTGTTCTTCGCGCTGGTCTTCATCCCCGGCGCCCCGCTGCACGGTCAGGGTCAGCAGACCCTTCCATCGGGCGCTGTGATCCTCGAGGGCCCCGCCTCGGTCATGGCCGCGCAGGCCGCCGGCGAGCCCGTCAAGGGCCTCCGCCTCACCGAAAGGCCCGGCGACCGCTGGGCCCAGGTCATCGTCCCGCTCATCTTCTTCTCGTTCTTCATCCCCGGCGTTGTCTACGCCCTCGTCACACGCCAGCTCAAGGGCCAGAAGGACCTCATGGAAGCCCTGCAGCACGGCGTGCGCTCGCTCGTGCCCGTGCTCACCATCCTGTTCTTCCTCGGGCAGTTCGTCGCCTATTTCCAGTACACCGGCCTGGACCGCATGCTCGCCTACTCGGGCGGGCAGCTGCTCGTCCGAGCCGACCTGCCCATCCCGCTGCTGATCGTCATGTTCGTCGCGCTGGTCATCATGGGCGACTTCGCCATGAGCGGCATGCTGAGCAAGTTCGGCGTCCTCGCCCCCATCTTCATCCCCATGTTCATGATGGTCGGCATCAGCCCGGAACTCACCACCGCGGCGTACCGCATCGGCGACAGCGTGGTGAACGTCGTCACCCCGTTGAACTCGTACCTGCTCATCATCCTGCTGGTGCTGCGCAAGTACAAACCCGAAGCGGGGCTGGGCAGCCTGATCTCGCTGATGCTGCCCTACTCGTTCGTGCTGGGCGTGCTGTGGACGGGGTTCCTGCTGCTGTGGTGGACGACGGGCATGGACCTTGGCCCCAAGGCGCCGTTGACGTACGTGCCGGGAGTCTGACCGCTCGCTCCCGGCGGCGTGCGGGTCCCCGCCCCCGCGCCGGCCCTTCCCGCTCCCCGCCGCCGCCCGCGGCCCCGGAAGCACACCGGCTTCCCCACGCAGCGGGAAGCCGGCGGCACAGGACCAGAGTTCGTTCACGCCTCGCCCGCGCGGCCCGCGGGCGCCAGCGGATTAGCCGAGCAGCTGCAGCGCCGACTGCGGCTGCTGGTTCGCGATCCCGAGGATCTGCGTGCTCGACGAAACCAGGATCTGCGAGCGGGTCAGCTGGGCGGTCTCTTCGGCGAAGTCGGTGTCGCGGATGGTGCTCTCCGCCGCCGTGGTGTTCTCCAGGCTGATGCCCAGGCTGCGGATGGTGGCGCCGATGGTGTTCTTCTGGAACGCGCCGAGGCGCCCGCGCATGCTGGAGATCTCCCGCACGGCGGAGTCCACGACGCGCTGGGCGGCGTCGAGGTCGCCGTCGACGATGTTCAGGCTCCGCCCGGTGCCGACGTCCTTCAGGAAGTAGGTGTTGGACGCCGACCCGTTGGAGACGATGGTGCGTCCGACGTCGCGGACGGCGACGGTCTGCACGCCGAGGCTGACGCGCCCGCCGATGTCGACCTTGGAGGCCATCTGGAAATCGGCCCCGCCGCCGGTGATGGTGAAGGCGTTGATGGCGCCGAGCTTGGCGGCGTTGGCGCCCGCGCCGCCCGAGGTGTCGTACTTCAGATCGACCTGCACGTCGAGGAAGTCCGTCGAGATGCGGGCCACCGTGCCCCGCGTGGTGGCCCGGATGCCGTTGATCGTCGCGGAGATGTCCTGCCCGAAGTCGGTGACGCGGTTGATGGCGTTGGCGAAGGTGGTGGGGCCGGAGGTCTGCACGGCCCTGGCGTTGCCGCTCTGCAGGCTGTAGATGCCGCCGTTGGTCGCGGAGATGGCGCCGGTGTTCGAGATCTTGACGGAGACGAACTCGGACGAGCCGTACGCGTCGGACTCGAGGCGCAGGCCGGTGGTGCCCGAGACCCGGGCCCGCACGCCGGTGACCTGCGTGAAGGAGTTGATGGCGTTCTGGACGGCGACAAGGGTGGTTCCCGAGGAGAAGGAGAGTTCGCGCGTCCCCTTGGCGCCGCCGACCTCGATGACGAAGGTCTGGGTGGCGCCGTCGGAGGCGCCGGCGCCGCCCAGGTTCAGGCGGTCGTTGGCGAAGGAGAGGAAGAACCCGCCGACCTGCGCCGACTTGGTCACCAGCACGTCCACCTGGCGCGACTCGCCCGCGCCGAGCTTGGCGCCGTTGACGCGGAACGAGCCCACCACGCTCGCCGACACCCCGGTGGTGTTGTAGTCGAAGTTCCCGTTGAGGAGTTTGAGCCCCTGGAAACTGGTGGCGGCGGCGATGCGGTCGATGGTCTGCAGGATCGAATCGATCTGCAGCTGGTTCGCCGTGCGCTCTTCCTTGCTGAGGCCGGCGGTGTTGGCCGTCTGCGTGATGAGCCCCTGCACCTCGTTGAGCAGGCTGGCCACCTCCTCGAGCCCGCCCTCGGCGATGTTGACCACCTGGTCGGCCCGCTCGGCGTTGCTGATCGCCGCCGCCAGCGACGCCTTCTCGGCGCGCAGGTTCTGCGACGCGATCAGGCCCGCCGGGTCGTCTTTTCCGCGGTTGATCCGCAGCCCGGTGCTCAGACGCTCCAGCGCCTGGTTGAGCGAGTCCTTGTTCGAGTTGAGAACTCGGTTGCCGATCAGCGACGGAACGTTGGTGTTGATGCGACTCATGGGGTGGTCCCTTGGTGCCGGGGGCGGAAGGCCCTCGGGCACGCCTTGCTATCGATCACGCGTCCCAAGTCCGAGTAGCCGGTTCCGATAACCCGCTTTACCCGGCAAAAAGAAAACCGCCCCGGGCTTGCAAGCCGGGGCGGGTCGTTCTTATCGGGCCTCGCTCACGCCGGGCTTTACGCCCGCGGGAACGCCCCCGGGCGGATCAGCCCAGGAGCTGCAGCGCCGACTGCGGCTGCTGGTTCGAGAGGCTCAGAATCTGCTGCGCCGAGGAGGTCAGGATCTGGGCGCGGGTCAGGCTGGCGGTCTCGGTCGCGAAGTCCACGTCGCGGATGACGCTCTCGGCGGCGGTGGTGTTCTCCAGCGAGACGTTCAGGCTGCGGATGGTCGCACCCACGGTGTTCTGCTGGAACGCGCCCAGACGCCCGCGGGTCGAGGAGACATCCTTGATCGCGCTGTCGATGGCGCGCTGGGCCTTGCTGATGTCGCCGTCGACGATGTTCAGCCCGCGACCGGAGCCCAGGTCGGAGAGGAAGTAGGTGGTGGAGCCGTCGTTGAAGCGGCCCAGGCTGCGGACGGAGGTGTCCTTGATGCCGATCGAGACCTTGCCCGCGATGTCGACCTTGCCGGCGAGCTGGAAGTCGGCCCCGCCGCCGGTGATCTGGAACGCCGTCAGCGAGCCGAGCTTGGCCGCCGAGCCGCCGGTGGCGGTGCGGTTGTAGTTCAGGTCGATCTCGGTGTCGAGGAAGTCGGTGTTGATGCGGATCTTGGTGCCCTTGGTCGTGGCGGTGATGCCGTTGACCGTGGCCTTCACGTCGGTGCCGACGTCCTTCACGGCGTTGGAGGCGTTCGCGAAGGTAGAGAGGCGCGTCGTGTTGACGGCGTCGGCGTCGCCCGAGTTCAGGTTGTAGACGCCGCGCTGGCCGGCGTCGAGCCCGCCCGCGTTGTTCACCTTCACCGACACGAACTGGTCGCTGCCGTAGGCGTCGGAGTACAGGCGGATGCCGGTGGTGCCCGACACGCGCGCCTGCACGCCGGTGACGGCCGTGAACGAGTTGACGGCGGCGGCGATCGAGGCGAGCGTCGTGCCCGAGGCGAACGACAGCTCGCGGCTGCCCTTGGCGCCGGCGAGCTCGATCGTGAACTTCGCGGTGCTCGAGGAGAGGTCGATGGCCGAGGCCCCGAACGACAGGAAGAAGCCGCCCACCTGCGCCGAGCCCGTCACGACCACGTCGACGTTCAGGCTTCCGCCGAAGGCCAGCTTGGCCCCGTTGACCTTGAACGAGGCCACGTCGGTGTTGACGCTGCCGGCGGTGAAGTCGAAGTTGCCGTTCAGCAGCTTCGTGCCCTGGAACGACGTCGCCGACGACACCCGGTCGATGGTCTGGAGGATCGAGTCGATCTTGAGCTGGTTCGCTTCCTTCTCCTCGCGGGACAGACCCGCGGTGTTGGCGGTCGCGGTCACCAGGCCCTGCACCTCGTTCAGCAGGCTGGAGATCTCGTCGAGGCCGCCCTCGGCGATGTTGGCGACCTGGTCGGCGCGCTCGGCGTTGCCGATCGCGGCGCTCAGCGAGGTCTTCTGCGCCCGCAGGTTCTGCGACGCGATCAGACCCGCCGGGTCGTCCTTGCCGCGGTTGATCCGCAGACCCGTGCTCAGACGCTCCAGGCTGGTGTTCAGACTGTCGCGGTTCTGCGTCAGAACACGCGTGGCGATCAGCGACGAAACGTTGGTGTTGATGCGGCTCATGCGACTCCTCCGTGATCCCGGAACCCGACGGGTCCGGCCTTTCCTTCCTTGGGACTCGGGGCTGACCGCCCTCGACGCCCTCCTCCCCGCGGGCAACCGGGCCCGAGGGGACGCGCGGCGGACACGCCGCCCACTGCCGGCCGACTCCAACAGCCGGCTCGGGCGAGAGCATCGACCCCGCGCTCTTCACGCTGGATCACCCACACGGTGCGCGGCCCCACACGCCCCCGCACAGACCCACCTCACGGTTCTCGGATCGTCAAAGAAAAAGGCCCCGCACGAGGCGGGGCCCGCAACGTCCTGTAGTTTTCAAGGGTTCGGCGCTCGGGCCGCGAAGTTCTCAGACGGAGGCTCGGGGCTTTGAGTTGATGGCTCGGGTGGGTGGTCCGCTTCGCGCGGTCCTCACGCCGTGCCTCCGTGCCTTCCCGCCTCCGCTCATGCCTCGTGCCTCGTGGCTCGTGCCTTCTTAGCCGAGCAGCTGCAGCACGCTCTGGGTGCTCTGGTTCGCCGCCGCCAGCACGCTCGTGCCCGCCGACACCAGCACCTGGGCGCGGGTCAGCTTGCTGGTCTCGGCGGCGAAGTCCGCGTCGCGGATCACGCTCTCGCTGGCGGTGATGTTCTCGATGCCCGCCTGCAGGGACCGCACGTTGGTCTGGAGCACGTTCTTCTCGAAAGCGCCGAGCCTGCCGCGGATGCTCGACACCTCGTCGATGGCCGTTTCGAGCACCTTGCTGGCGTTGTTCAGGTTCCCGTTGATCAGGTCGTTGGTGCCGCCGGACTTCAGGCTGCTGAGGAACTGCAGCTCGAGCGAACCGCCGGAGCCCGGCAGCAGCGTGCCGCCCAGCCGCGTCGCGGCGATCGAGTTGATGCCCACGTTGACCTGCTGGTTGGCGTTCACCTGCGGTCCGAGCTGGAACTTGGCCCCGCCGCCGGTGATCACGAACTGCTCGGTGGTGGTGGTGATGGTGGTGCCGAAGGTCGACGTCAGCGTCAGGTTGACGTCCAGGCCGGGGTTGCGCAGCTGCACGTTCAAGCCGCGCCCGAGCGCCACCGACCCGTTCACCAGCACCAGGACGTCCTTGCCCTCGTCGCGCTCGGCGGTGGTGAAGGTCGCGGGCGCGGCCCAGTTGATCCGCCCGGGCGCGTCGTTCAGCAGTTTGGCGAAGGTGTACCCCGAGCCGCCCGACAGCCGCTTGACGCTCACGAACGCGTCGCTGCCGTAGGTCTTCGAGGAGAACACCAGCCCCGACGACGCGTTGGTCGCCGACAGGCGCGAGGCCGAGAGGCCGGTCACGCTGGACCGCGAGTTCACGGCGGTGACGATGTCGTTGATCGTGGTGCCCGAGGCGAAGACGAGTTCGACCACCCCGTCGGGCCCGGCGAGTTCGAGGGTGACGGTGCGGGGCAGCACGCCGGGGGTCTCGCCCGGGCCGGTGAAGTTCGTGTTGAAGTAGAGGTTCGCGACCTGGGCCGAACCGAGCACGTCGACGTTGACATCGATGTCGGTGCGGTCGCCGAAATCGGCCCCGTTCACCGTGGCCTTGGCGATGCGGGCCGGGTTGACGCCCGAGAGCGAGTACGCCAGCGACCCGTTGAGCAGTTTCAGCCCCGCGAAGCTCGCGGTGTTGCTGATCCGCGTGATCGAGTCGATGGCGCTGTCGATCTGCAGCTGGTTCGCGAGGATCTCCTCCTTCGAGAACGCGCCGGTGTTCGCCCCCTCCACGACCAGCGCCTTGATGCTGCTGAGCAGCTCCGAGACCTCGTTCAGCGCGCCCTCGGCGGTGGCGATCACGTTGCTCGCCCGCTCCGAGTTCTTCACGCCCTGCTCGATGCCCGACAGTTCCGAGCGAAGCCGCTCGGACACGATCAGGCCCGCCGGGTCGTCGGCGCCGCGGTTGATCCGCAGCCCGGTGGCCAGACGCTGAAGCCGCGTCCCGAGTTCGTTGTTCGAGCGGTTCAGGCTCTGCTGCGCGGTGAGGCTCGAGATGTTTGAGTTGATCCGACCCATGGCAATCCTCCGTGATTGCGCCTCGGGCCGCGGGTCCGCGTTCCTGCGGGTGCCGCTCGTGGCCCGGGTAGGGGGGCTGCGTGATGCTGCCGATCGTTGCTGTGTCCGAGTCCCGATGTCTCCCCGCGGCGTTCGCTCCGATG
>CAZDYM010000114.1:0-7732 GCA_964509325.1 uncultured Phycisphaeraceae bacterium | reverse complement strand
CCCTTCACCGTCCTCATCGACGCGCCGCGCGATCCTGACGCGCTCACGCGCCTCGGGGTCGAACGCGCCGACCCCAGCCCCGGCTACTGGGCCCACCTGTGGCCTTCCTCCGTCGAACTCGCTCGCTACCTCGCCTCCTCGAGCCTCATCGCCCCCGGCGTCCGCTGCCTCGAAGTCGGTTGTGGTCTGGGCCTCTGCGGCATCACGGCGGCCAGGCGCGGCGCCGCCGTCACCATTACCGACTTCAACCCCCAGGCCGTCGCGTGGGCGGCCCGCAACGCCGAACTCAACCGCGTCACCGCGCGCTGCGAACCGTTCGATTGGAACACCCCGCCGCCGGAACACTGGCCCGGCGCGTTTGACCTGCTCATCGCCTCCGACGTGCTGTACGAACCGGCGAGTCTCGCCGGGATCGCGCGGCTGGTTCTCGCGCTGAACTGCACGGCCCTCATCGCCGACCCGGCCCGCCCGCAGTCGGGCGACGCCGAAGCCCGCTTCGCCGACCTGGGTCTCCGCGCCTGGGCCACCCCCGCGCCCACCGGGCGCATCATGCTGATGTCCCCGGCGTAGAGTGCTTCAAGCACTCGGCCACTCCGCTTCTCGCAGCCCACCCCGTGCCGCACCCAACCGCCATCCACCGCCTGGTTCACGAGGCCCGCCACGGCGTTGGCGAGGCGGCGGGTCGTGTCATCGCGCGGCTCGATTCCGGCTGGGCCGTCATGGGCGAGTCGCAGCGCCTCCCCGGCTCCTGCATGCTGCTGCCCGATCCGGTGGTCCCTTCGCTCAACGACCTGCCCCCCGAGCGCCGCGCCGCCTACCTCGCCGACATGGCCCTGCTCGGCGACGCCGTCACCGACGTCTGCCGGCCCCCGTTCAGCGACCCGCTCCGCCGCCTGAACTACGAGATCCTGGGCAACCTCGAGCCCGCCCTGCACGCGCACGTCATCCCGCGCTTCGAGAGCGAGCCCGAGGCGCTGCGCACCAAGGCCGTGTGGCTGTACCCGCCGGAACTCTGGAACGCGCCCGAGCACCGCTACGACCCCTCGAACCCCCGGCACGCCGACACCCGCGCCCGTCTCGCCGACGCGATCCACGCACGACTCGCGCCGTGCCACCGAAGCCGATCACGGGACTCCGGTGCTGTTCGTCCCGCCGCAACCGAAGTCAGCCAAAGCGCCGACTTCGGCGACGCACCTCTGCCCCCGCTGTTCTCCAAGGCCTGCGCCTTCGCCGCCCGCGCCCACGAAACCCACCGCCGCAAGGACAAACTCACCCCCTACATCGCCCACCCTTTCCGCGTGGCGATGATTGTCCGGCATCTCGGCTGCGAAGACCCCGCCGCCCTCGCCGCCGCCGTTCTGCATGACACCCTCGAAGACACCCGCACCGACTTCGACGACCTGGCCGAGCACTTCGGCGCCGAGGTCGCGTGCCTTGTCGCGTCGCTCTCGAAGGACAAGCGCCTGCCCGAGCCCGACCGTGAGCGTGCCTACGACGACCAGCTCTCCCGCGCCGACTGGCGGGCCCGCCTGATCAAACTCGCCGATGTTCTCGACAACGCCGACGACACCGACCGGCACCCCGACCACCCGCCGATCTCCGGCACCGAGCGCGCCGAGCGCTTCCGCCGCGCCCTCGCCGTCGCCGGTGCGGTCCGAGGCGGTCACCCCGCGCTCGACCGCGCCGCCGCGGAGGTTGAACGCCGACTCCAGGGCCGCGAGGAGGAAACGCGCTCCGTCGGCCAAGCGTCCCAGAATCCGTGTCTTTCAGACACGTCGGACCCCTCCTGTTGGGCCAGGTTGCCCTCGGCACCCCCAATCCCTTGATTAGGGCTCCAGCCGAGTCCCCCGAGTGGTCGATCTTTCCCGCATGGCGTTTCTCGGTGCCATCCCGACCAACCCGGCCCCCCGCCCCGGCGCCCTTGACGGACGAGGCAAGCGTGCCCGGCTCGTGAAAGCGGGCGAGCACGCCGGCTCCGGCGCAGGCTCGGACCGCGATCCGGACGAGGCGATGCTCACCAGCGTCGAGGCGGTCGATCTCGCCCGGACCGTCGCCGGCCCCGCCGCCAACGACTCCGAGGACGGGCACGAGGACCGGGCCCAGCACGGCGCGTACGCCCCGGATCGTCAGCCCCTCGGCCCGCGCGCCAACGCCCCGGGCCGCCCCCGCATCGACCTCCGCGGCTGATCCGGCCCCGTCACCTGGGAGCCCCCTCCATCCGCCGCGCCAGCCCCCCGCCCCCGGGCACCTTGCGCAGAACCCGCGCCGCGATCGCCCGCGCCCGCGTGCGCTCGTCGCCTTCCGGGATCACCCAGAACGCCACCGGCGTCCACAGGATCATCAACCCGACCACGCACACCCCCAGTTTCACCATCGACCACAGCCCCGGCGTCCACGGCCCAAGAAACTCCGACATCAGCCAGCCCAACCCCGCGATCGGCGACGTGCTCAGCACCGGACGCACGTATACCCGCAGCGCCTGCTCACGCAGCCCGATCCCCGTGGCGGAGCGGATGACCAGCGGCAGATACACCCCGAACATCGCCACGCTCAGCCCCAGCGTCACCCACGCCGTCAGAAGCACGTGGTACGAATCAAACCCTCCCGTGGTCGCGCGCAGCGCCAACCAGGTGAGCCCGAACTTCAGCGCCGTCACCACCAGCAGCGCCGGCGCGAACCGGCGGACCAGCCCCATCCCGAACAGGATCGTCGTCGCCGCGTAGCCCGCCTCGGTGACCACGATCCCCGGCGCCAGGATCAGGTAGTACGACCAGCACAGCGCGATCGCGTCGCCCACCGGCACCCCGGCCGCCTTCAGGTCCGCGTCGCCCGCCAGCGCCCGGCCCAGCCACGCCTCCATCAGCGCGCCGCCGAACACCGCGATCAGCGCCGTGCAGACCGCCGTCAGCGACACCGTCACCTTCATGGACGTGATCAGCAGCCGGCGCAGCGCGTCGTTGTGCCCGCGTGCCCGCAGGTCCGCCGTGATCCCCTCGGCCCCGAACGTGATGGCCCCGCCCAGGATCCGCGCGTACCCCCGCAGCTGCTGCGTCAACTGGTACACCCCGTTGAACAGCGGCCCGAAGAAACGGTTCAGCAGATAGTGGTCCACCATCCAGAAGACCTGGTTCGAGACCGGGATCGACGTCGCCCACCCCAGGCTGCCCAATGAGTGCATCAGGCCCGCCCGCGTCACGAGCCGCCACTCGAACCGCGCATCAGGCTCGACCGCCCGCGCCCGCCAGCACCACACCGCCACGTGCCCCGCCCGCAGCGCCACCCGACCCAGAATGAAAGCGGCGAACTGGTGCTCCGCCGGCACCGGCAGCACGTACAGCACCACCGCCAGCGCCAGCAGGTCCTGGACCCGCTCGAACGTTCGGTGGACGTTGTTCTCGATCAGCCGGTGCGCGGCCAGGTGCAGGTTCACCCACGCCCCCGCCCCCAGCATCATCACCAGCATCGCCCCCTCGGCCAGCACCATCAGGAGCATGTGCCACCGCTCGGCTTCCGGGAAGTTGAGTCCCCACACCGCCGCCGGCGCCGCCGCCGCCGTGAGGAGAACCCCGCCCAGCGCCGCCAGCAGCGACAGCGCCGCCGCGTTCGAGAACGCCGACCGCCGAACGCCGCGGTCCTCCCGGCTCCACGCCTCCGACAACTCCCGCGTCACCACCGGCTGCAGCACGTCCTGGAACGGGAACCGGCACAGGGCCACGAACATGAACAACCCCCACGTCGCGTACCCGAAAGCCCCGATCATCATCGGGGTAATCAACAGCCCGACGACGAGGAACACCGCGAACCGCGAGTAGTTCATCGCCGCCAGCAGGATCATCCGCGACCCCGCCCGGCGCGCCGAGCCCGCGGGCGGGGGGGAAACGGTCGTGGAACAAGAAGCGGATGAGGGAATGGAATCGGCAGGCGAGCCGGACGGATGCCCCGCGTCATGGATCCGACCCGGGCTGTCCGCGCCGTCCGTCATCGAGCCGACTGTATCGACCGGCGCGCCGCCCCGGGGTCAAACCGGCGGCACGGGCGCAACCTCGCGCGGAAAGAGCCGCGGGCGGGCCCCCGGTCGGTGTCGGTGCCCGGCCGAGGCGCACGTCATCGGCGAGAGGGTCGGCCCGTGGCACGGCGTTCAAGCGCGACCCGCACGGCTCACGGCGTCCCCGCTTCCGCCGCTCCCTCCGAACCCGCTCCCGGCCCCGTCTCGGCCAGCCGCACCGACTGCACGCTGTACGAATGCACCGTCATCAGGCCGAGGACGGTGCCCTCGATCTCGACCCCGCTGACCGATGCCGAGTTCACCGTCGCGGGCAACAGCACCGTGGTCTCGCCCCGCCCCAATAGGCCCGTGTGGACCACTTCCCTGCTGCCGTCGGTCATCCGTGCGATCACCCGCACGTCCGACAGCGGCAGGCCGCGGTTGGAGATCGCCAGCCCCGCCGGCGCGCCGGAACCCGGCGCGGAAACCTCCGCCCGCGGCAGGTGCGTCAGCACCCACGCCGCCAGCAGAATCAGCCCGACCACGATCGAGAGCACCAGGATGAGCACGCTGGACCTCGCCCGCTTGCCGCCCGCCCCGGCGGTGATCCTGGCGCGCGCCACCACGTGCCCACCAGTTCCGCCTCCGTTCAACCGGACACCCGAACCATCCACCATGGAACACTCCCGCACACGCGAGGCACCCGTCGCCCAGCGCTGGTCCGCGGCCCCCGATGACCACGGGCCCGACGCACGACCATGCTAGTCCGGCGCGTTCAGCAGCATGCACAGCACGAACTGACCCTGCCCGATGATCCACGCCTCGGCCATGTCGTTGTTGCCGCCGTGGGCAAGGCAGGCCACGTCGCACGCCGAACGGCAGCAATCGATCCCCTCGGGCCGGTTGCACACCCCGATGATGAAGAACGGTGCCGCGAACAAGACCCCGTTGTCACACCGCGGGCAGCTGCAACTCGACCCCAGGCAGAACCGCCGCGAGTTCGGGTCGATCGGCGTGCCGGGATCACCCGCCAGCGCACGCTGGATGTCCAGCGCCGTGGCGACGGGGATCAGCGAGACCGCCGCGTGCGTCGAGCACACGGTCTGACCATCGACGACCCGCGTGTGACGCACGTCGGCCCGCAACGCCCCCGCCGGCATCAGCACCCCGTCCGGACCCGCCGCCGAACCCGACGACAGCGTCCACATCACCTGCAACTCGGACTCGGGCTGGACGACCGTTTCGAACGTCAGCGGCGTGCTCGCGGCCGGCACGAACGTCACCGCGATGGTCTGCGCCGCGGCGGGGTCGATCAGCGGCCAGGAGACCGCCCCGATCGACTGGTCCGCCGTCGGGCTCAGCAGCAGCGTCTGCCCGGAGATGGTCAGCGGGGGCGGAGCGGGGGGCGAAGCGGGCGGCGGGTTGGTCGAAGGGTCGGGACCGGGGATCTCGACATCAAACGACTCGACCCCGCCGACCTGTCCGAGCGTCGGAGCGGCGAGCGCCCCGAGCAACACCGCCAAACAACCGCCGACGCCACAACGCCACACGGACGCACGCTGACGCTCGAACATGGGTCGCCTCCGAGAGAGTGAAGTGAAGAACAACGCATGAACTCACAACGCACGCCTCAAGGTGCCCACGAAAAGTGCGGAGGTCAAGTCGCGTCGGCGCGGAATCTGAGCGGTCTTTCGGCACCTCGACCCAGGCTTGTGTGTCCCGGCGTCGATGTTCGCCATCCGCCCGGCGGCCTTGTGCAAAAAGAACAAAGCACGACACGGAACCGTGTCGTGCAAAATTCTTGTTGCCCCAAGGTGCGAGTGGCCCCGAGACCACCTCGTCGCTCGGTGCCGCCCGCTTACTTCTTTGAGGTCGTCGCCGTCTTGCCCATGCCCTTCAGGCGGGCCGATAGGCGGCTCTTCTTGCGGGCGGCGGTGTTCTTGTGGATCACGCCCTTGCTCGCCGTTTTGTCCAACAGTTGGCACGCCGCCTTGAACGCGTCCTTGGCGCCGGCGGCGTCGCCGTGAACGAACTTGTCCTCGAACGCCTTGAGCGCGTCCCGCAGGTTGCGGAGCCGCCAGCGGTTGTAGGCGTAGTGCTTCTCGTTCTGACGGACGCGCTTGCGGGCGGACAGAGAATGGGCCATGAGACAGGGTCGCTTTCTGCTGCGGGGGTGCAGCCTCTTCATCGCCCGGGTGATCCGTAGACCGTGGCCGGGCCGAAACCGGGATGGTGTGATGGCCCCGGGGAGGGGCTCGAAGGAGGGAAGTATTGAGGGATGATCGGGGCGAGTCAAGCGGGGGCACGGCCCGGGCCCCGGGCTCGGGTCGGGGGCAATCGGGCTTGCCCCTGCGCTCAGTTCCGGCTACTGTGTCAGGCTCGGCCCGCCATCTGGGCGGCCCGGGAAATGCTGGCTTGCATGCGGGCGTAGCTCAATTGGATAGAGCATCTGACTACGGATCAGAAGGTTGAGGGTTCGACTCCTTCCGCCCGTGCTTCCCCTTCTCCATGAACGTGAATGGCCCATGCCGCGGATGGGTGGTGGTGGCCGCGCGGCATGGCCCGCGGCTCGCCGGGCGGGGGGCTGGGGTGCGGTGGTGGGGACGCGGATCAACACGGCGGATTGGTTGCCGTTGATGGGCCCCGCGACGGCGACGATCACGTCGGTGTTGCCGTCGAGGTCGAGGTCCGCGGCGGCGTGTCGAACGTCCATGTTCGCCAGGGCAGCGGCGACCGAGGGCGCTCCGGCGGGGATGAACCTCTCGGAGCCGAAGGCGGCGCCGCTGAGGCTGTGGACCTCGGTGGCACCGGTTTCGAAGTCGTGGAGCATGACCCAAGCGGGCGGGAGGCCGGAGCCCGCGGGGTTGTCGATGACCTGGTTCCAGCCTGCGGCCGCGGAGTGCCGGTTGATCGGAACGGGAAACGTCTCGGTGCTTGGAGGAACTCAAGCCCGCGCGGTGTGGCCTTCAAAAATAAGAAAGGCCCGATCGCTCTGTGGGCGGCGGGCCTCAGCAGACTTGGTGCGAATCGGCGGGTCGGTTACGCCGACTCGATCTTGAGATACTGCTCGACGCTCTTGAAGTCGTTGAGGACCTGGGGGATGAACTTCATGGTCCAGGTGCTGCCGTTGAGCGCGACGGCGTACTTGGCGGACTTGACGCGGGCTTCCCAGGGGCGGCCGCCGCGCGGGCGGACGTCGAGGGTCTGCATGCGGTACTCCTGGGCCTTCTTGAGCTTGCGCTTGATGTCGGGGTTGGCGCGCATGAGGCGCTCGACCGTGGCCTTGTGACGCGGGATGCGGATGTCGCGCGTGACGGTGCAGCGGATGGTTTGGCCGGCTTTGAGGGAGTCGAGCATGGCGGACCTTCGGACGGGTGTGCGGAATCTGAGCAAGGGCCCAGGCGCGCCTTGCCCGGCGCGGCTCCGCGGCTTGCGGGCCTCGGAGATTGGGGGGAGGAATATAGGCGAGGGGGAGTGGAATTCCAAGCGGGGCTGTGAATACCCGAACAAAGTCCGATGTGTGGCGTTGTGCGAGCCGGGCCCGGCGCGTCAGGCTGGGTTCTGGGGCACGAGTGGCGAGGGACGCGCGGCGGGAGAATGGGCGCATGCCGCGGCGGAGGCCTCACCTAGACTCACCTCTCATCTGGTGCGCGTCCGCGGTTCCGCGGGGCGTGTTTGAACTCCTGCCGTCTTCGATCGCCATGAACCAAGAGCAACCCTTGCCGCCGTCCGCGCCGGTCCCTCCTT
>CAZDYM010000113.1:0-7764 GCA_964509325.1 uncultured Phycisphaeraceae bacterium | reverse complement strand
GCACCACCGCCACCGCGTCCACCCCGTCGACGACGCCGTCGCCCGGCTTGGCAATCCCGGAGACGGTGCGCGACGCGACATCGACGATGACCCCCTGGCCGTCGATGAACGCCAGCAGCGTGTGCGAGCCCTGGGCGGCGGCGGAGTCGACCGCCGGCCCGAGCCGACGGAGTTGATCCGGCGCGAGTTCGATCCGCGACCCCTTCGCCAGGCGGACGGGCTCCGAGCGGTACCCGCCGCCGATGCCCTCGGCCGAGCCGGCGCGCGCCGAAGCGAGCAGATCCTCGAACTTCGCGGCGTCCGCGGGAGAGCGCGGGGTCAGTCCCGACGCGCCCGCCGGACCCGGCCTCACCCCCGAAGCGAGTTTCTTCAGCATGTCGGAGGAAGCGGTCATCACGGCGCACCCCCGATGGTCGCCGGATCGTCCGTGCCGGCCGCCGTGGGCCGCTGGCCGTCATCGATCATGAACCCGAGGATCTCCTGCAGGTTCTTCATCTCGATGGTCTGCCCGCCCACCAGGTTCAGCGCGGCGCCTTCCCGGCTGATGCGAACGCTCCTGACCACCCCTTCGAGAGACTCCCCGTTCGCGTCGACGCCGCGAACCGTCTGACCCACGAGGTTCCCCGCTCCCGCGGCCTCGTTCTGACGGACCATCTGCTTCAGATTGTCGGTCAGGGTGAGGTTGCTCTCGATCGATCGGATGGTCGAGATCTGCGCGAGCAGGTCCTTCGTTTCACTGGGCTGCAGCGGGTCCTGGCGCGTGAGTTCCGCGAACATGACCTTCAGGAAGTCGCCGCTGGTCATCTCGCTGTACTTGTCGCCCAGGCCGTCGGCGCGCGACGCGGATGACGATGCGGAAGATGAGGCGATGGCCGACACGGCGGACCTCCCTCGCCGAAGCGAGTGCGCGACCGGCGGCCCGCGAGCGCGGACGCCGGCCTTCGTTTGTTCGCGGCGCGACGACGCGTCACACCCGTGTGTCCACGCCCAGTCTCAGGCGTTGCCACAGGTTGCCGAAGGCGGGGCCGTCGGCGTCGGTGCGATGCTCGCTGCGTGGCCCCGCTCCGCCGGGCCTGTGGTTGTCACGCTGGTCTCCGCCCAGCCACGACCGCGACCTCCCGTCGCCCGCGTCGTGGTTGCCGAAGGCGCTTCCGGCATCCTGCCTCGGAGCGCCCGTGTCGCCGGTCCCCGGCGACGGGTTCCCACCCTGGCCGCCCGCGCCTCCCTGCGCGGACCCGCTCGCCGCCGCCAGCACGGAGGCGTGCGAGGGGGTGAGACTCACGCCCAGTTTCTCGACCGCCAAGCCCCGCGCTTCCAGCGAGGCCCGCAGCCCTTCGAGCGATTGACTCAGCAATCGGTGTGCCTCGGCGTTCCCGACCTCCATCTCGACCTTCACCGCCCCCTGGAGAATCTCCATCTGAATCCGCATCGACCCCAAGGACTCGGGCAGCAGGCGCAGGGTCAGTGTCCCGCCGCGCTGGGCGAGCGATGCACCGAGCCCGCGAGCGACCAGCGAATCCAGTTTCGTCATCTCGTCCGAGCGTGCGCCCCGAGTTCCGATCTTGGACCCGGCGCCCGCCCCGCCGTCGGAAAGACCAGCGCCCTCGGCACCCGCGCCGGGTGGCGCGCCCGGGGACGATCCCATCAGGCGCGCGACGGCGGCGCCATCGCCAGGGCTCGCTCCGTTGGCTGGGGCGCTGCTCGGCCCGATCATCGCCGGTGACGTCGGCGGCGCGGGATTCGCGCCGTCGCTCGGGGATTGCCCTGCCGCCGAGGTTTCGCCGGAGGTGGTGGCTGATTCCGTCGTCCCGTGCGGGCCCGTGTCGCCGTTGGCGTGCGGCGCCGATGCTGCCGGCGCTTGAGACGGCGCTCCCGCGCCGGGAACGAGCCGTTCCGCCGATCCGGCCCCGCTCGCCGTCCCACCGGACGCGGGCTTCTGTTCCACCAATGCCTGGCTGGACGTGCCGCTTCCCTCAGCGCTGGTCGGCGCACCATCCGACGCGGCACCAGCCTTTCCGCGGACCTTGGCTGATGCCCCCGACTCGACCCGACCGCACTTGACGGCGCTCTCAGCGGACTTCACCAGCGTCCCCCCCGACGCGCTGACCGCGAAGCCTGACACATCGTTCTCCGGCTCCCCCCTCGGCGCGGGCCCGTCATCGTCCGCCGGTGATTGCGGGCCGAAGCCGGCCTCGGACGCGCCCGCATCGGCTTCGGTTGATCCGGGATCGCGCTGCGGAGACTCCAGCGGTTGATCCGTCTCGGCGCTCTCGGCGAGTCCGTGCCCGGCCTTGGTCGGGGCGTCCGACTCGTCGGATTCAGAGCCCGCACGCTTGGCCGCGGCCCTTGACTTCTCGGAGGGCGCTTCGCCGGCGGGAGTCTTCAGCGCACGCTCGCGCTCGCCGCGCCGCGGCGCAAGATCCGCCTGTCTCTCCCGCTCAAACTTGCGCGAAAGGCTCTCGGCGAACCCCCCGCTCGGCCCGTCCTTGACCGGGCGGGTCCCCGGCGCGATGTTCAAGGCGCTCACCGAACCTCGCCCGCCCGCGCCGTCAAGACGCAGGGCGCGAGGAACCGACAGGCTCGGCGGGACGGCGGGTTGAAGCGCGTTCGGGGGCATCTGGATCGGCATCCGTGTCACGCGCCCGCGAGGTGGGCGCGCCGCCCGCGTCGGCGGGAACAACCCCGCCCGCGCCGCGGGCCGGACGCGACGAGCCCGTTTCGAGCCCGTACGTCCGCAGCCTCTCCAGCAAATCCGCGGCCAACGCCGAGTCTTTCTTCCGGAACTCGCCCACGATCTTCGCGCTGGTCCGCGGCTGCATCTGATTCAGGTACGCCACCACCTGCTCGCGCCCGGTGTCCCCCGCCGCCAGAAGCGACTCCATCATCGCCGCGGCGTCGGCCGCCTTCACCGTCTCATAAACCTTGAGCGTTTTGGCGAACTGCTCGCTCCCGGTGTTCCGCGCCAGCTCTTCGCGCATCATCTGGAACGCGTCTCGCTCGGCCAGGAACTCCGCCTTCTGCTTGTCGAAGTCGGCGCGGCGGATCTCCAACTGGTTCAGAAGATCGCGGGTCTCACGCTGCAGACGCTCGTTCTTCTGACGCTGCGTCTCCTCGTACTCGCGGATGATCGCCAGACGCTGCTCGGCGCTGATCGGCGGACGCTTCTCCCGCGCCTGCTCCTCGGCCTTCTTCGCCTCCGCCTCCGCGGCGGCCTGCTGCCCGGCCCGCTGCGCCGCCTCGGCCGCCACCGTCATGCCGAAAACCTCGCGCACTTTCTCGATCCGCTCGCGGCTCAGGCGCCCCGAGGCGTTCAGCCACAGCGCGAACGCGCCCAGCGCCATCAGGTTGGCGAGCGCCAGCGTCGATACCGCGATCCACAGGCTCCGCATCATGGGACGCTCCTTCGCATGTCAACTCCGGTCGGGCCCGAGGCCCCGACCCCCTGCACGCGGCGCGCCGCGCTCTGTGTCCCGATCTCGTCCAGCAGGGCGCCCTCAAGCTTGGACTGCTCGTCGCGCCAGGACTCGAGCCGACGCTCCTTCAGCTTCTCCATGCCCCTTCGGGCGGTCGCCGCCTTTGCCAGGTCGGCGCGCGCATCGCCCAAACGCTTCAGCACCCCGGCCAGGCCGACGGCGGCCCGCTGCGCCTTGAGCTGCAGGTGCAGCGACGCCGCCGCCTGCTGACGCGCCGAAACGGGGTCGATCCCCGCGCCGCGCGGATCGGCGCCGGGCCTCTGCCGCGGGGCGAGGGCCCGTCGCAGGTCGTCCTTCCCGGCGCGGATCATGGCCTGATACTCCGAGATCGCGCGCTCGCCCGCACGCCGCTCCACCTCGAGCCGCGCCACTGCGAGCATCTTCTGCTTCTCCACGTGCTCACGGAAGCGGAGCACGCCCTCGAGTTGGAAGCGGAACTTCGGCACGCGCTACTTCCTCTTGTTCTTCTCCGCCGCGGCTCCGAACGCGGCGACTTCGTTCGCCAGCGCCACCATGCGACCCCGCGCGGTCTCGAAGGGCTCCGCCTCGTCGACCCTCTGCTGCAGCAGGGCGTCGATGCGCGGCTTGAACTGGATCGCCGCGTCCGTGGCCGGGTTCGAGCCCGGCGCGTACGCGCCGATCTGGATCAGGTCCTCCGCCTCGCGGTGCGCCGCCAGCAGCGCCACCAGCCGGCGCCGCGCCGCGTTGTGCTCCGCGTCCGCGACCTCGCTCATGAGGCGGCTCACCGAATCCAGCGGGTCCACCGCCGGGAAGTGCCCCTTGTGCGCCAACCGACGCGACAGCACGAGGTGGCCGTCCAGGATGCCGCGGGCCGCGTCGGCGATCGGCTCGGTCATGTCGTCGCCCTCCACCAGGATCGTGTAGAACCCGGTGATCGAGCCCGCCTTCCGGCCCGCCGCGGCCTCCACCGCGCCAGCACGCTCGAGCAGCAGCGGCAGCATCGCGAAGACGCTCGGGGTGTAGCCCTTGGTGGCGGGCGGCTCACCGACCGCCAGGCCCACCTGCCGCTGCGCGTGCGCGAAGCGGGTCACGCTGTCCAGCATGAGCATCACGTCCAGCCCGCGGTCCCGGAAGTGCTCCGCGGCCGCGCACGCCGTCATCGCGGCCCGCACCCGCATCAGCGGGGATTCGTCGCCCGTCGCGACCACGATCACCGACCGCGCCAGGCCCTCGTCTCCGAGCGCGTGCTCGATGAAGTCCTTCACCTCGCGCCCACGCTCGCCCACCAGCCCGATCACGTTCACGTCCGCGGCGGACCTCCGCGCGATCATCCCCATCAGCGTGCTCTTGCCCACGCCCGGCCCGGCGAAGACCCCCAGCCGCTGCCCGCGTCCCACCGCGTTGAACAGGTCGATCGCGCGCACGCCCGTCCGCAAGGGCTCGGTGATCCGCCGGCGTCGCATCGCCGTCACCGGGTCCGGCGAGAGCGGCCTGCCCGACAGGTCGCGCAGCGCCGGACCGTCATCGATGGGCCTGCCCAACGCGTTCACGACGCGGCCCAGCATCGCCGACCCCACCCGCACCTGGGGGCTGGGTCCCACCAGCCGCACCGCGTCACCCGCGCGCACGCCCGCGGTCTGCCCGAGCAGCATCACGACCGCGCGCCCGCCCTCGAAGCCGACCACCTCACCAACCCGCGTGCCCCCGACGGCTTCGACCGCCACCAGCGCACCGGTCACTACAGGCAGGTCGTCGACCAGCAGCGTCAGCCCGCGCAGCGCCGCCACCGCGCCGCGGATGCCCATCGGCTCGCACGAGGCCACCCGCGCCATCGCCTCGGCCAAGCACGTCACGGGCCACCCCCCGGGGCCGACTCATCGGGCTCCTCGCCCAGCAGCGCTCGGACGGCGCGGGCCACCTGCGTGGAGATCGACGCGTCGATCTCGCCGCGGTCGGTCCGCACGATCACCGAACCGGCTCCGAGCCCTTCCCGCGCGCGCACTTCCGCGTTGTCGCCGCCGCCCAGCCGCTCCATCAGCGCGGGCAACGCCGCCAGCGTTCGCTCCCGGTCTTTCGGATCGATCTCGATCACCAGCCTGGTCGGGCTCAGCACCAGCCCGAGGGCGGCCTCCAGCTGCGCCGTCAGGACGTGCTCGTCGGCCTCGACCGCGCGCTTGGTCACCCTCTCCGCCACCGCCCCCGCCAGTTTCAACAGTGACGCCCTCGCCTCGGCGAGGAGGTGCGCCCGCTCGCTCTCGAACTTCTCCAGCGCCTCGCTCCACCGCTGCTGCAGCGCCTTGAGGGCCGCCGACTCCGCCGCCAGCGCCTCGGCGCGCCCCGCGGCCCGGCCCTCTTCGAGGCCCCGGGCCAGGCCGGACTCGCGGCCCTCACGACGGCCTTGCTCTTCCGCCCCCGCCAGGATGCGCGCCCGCTCCTCCCGCGCTGCGCGGATGACACGCTCCGCCGCGGCCGAGGCCTCGCGCTTGATGACGTCGGCCTGCGCGGCGAGGTCGCCTAGGTCCAGCACGACCGCCTCGCGGGCCATGAGTGTCGAGTTGGAGTTCTTGATCAACATGGGAGACGGACGCCGGGGACGGGGGATCAGGCATCAGCAGGAGGTGAACACCAGAGAACCGCGTCCATGGCATCGCCGCTGGTGCCCGGTCCCTGATCTCTGCTCCCCTTTCCTTTACACGATCAACTCCTCCTGTCCGCCGCGGCCCGCGATGATGATCTCGCCCGACTCTTCGAGGCGGCGCACGATGTCCACGATCCGCTGCTGCGAGCTCTCGACGTCGCTCACGCGCACCGGGCCCATGAACTGCATGTCCTCCTTGATGAGCTGAGCGGCACGCTCGGACATGTTCTTGAAGATCTTCTCCTGCAACTCGGGGGACGCGGTCTTCAGCGCCAGCGCGAGCTCGTCGTTGTCCACCTCGCGCAAGACCGCCTGGATGCCCTTGTCGTCAACCTTCTTGATGTCCTCGAACACGAACATCAGGCGTCGGATCTCCTCTACCAGGTCCGGGTCCTCCGCCTCCAGGCCCTCCATGATCGCTTTCTCGGTCGCCCGGTCGGCCAGGTTCAGGATTTCCGCGACGGTCGGCACGCCGCCGGCCTTCTCCATGCTCTGCATCAGCATGCTCGAGAGGCGCGTCTCCAGACCCTTCTCGACCTCCCGGATCACCTCCGGGTTGGTCTGCTCCATGTTCGCGATCCGCTTGATCACCTCGATCTGCTTCTGCACGGGCAGCCCCACCAGGATCTCCGAGGCCTTGTGGTGCGGCAGGTGGCACACGATCAGCGCGATCGTCTGCGGGTGTTCGTCCTGAATGAATGTCAGCAGGTTCTCCGCCTCGGCTTTCTGCAGGAAGCTGAACGGGGCCCGCGTGACCTGCGTCTGGATCTGCGCCAGCACGCGGTCCGCCTGCTTCGGGTCCATCGCGTTCTTCAGCAGTTCCTTGGCGTACTCGAGCCCGCCCTCCGCCGCCGCGCTGTACGCCAGCGAGGTGTTGTAGAACTCCTCGATGACCTGCCGGCGCAGCTTGTCCGGAACCCGACCGAGACTCGCCAGTTCGCGGGTCACCTCCTCGACCTGCTCGGGCTGCATGCTCTTCAGAACGGTGCTGCCGGAGGCGGAATCGATCGACAGCAGCAACACCGCCGCCTTCGTCACCCCCGGCAACTGCGAGATGTCTTCGGGCAACGCTTCGCCCGGCTTCCTCGGCATGATCGGGCCCTCACGGCGCCGCGGCGCGTCAACCGTCCGTCATCCAGCGGCCCAGAATCGAAGCCGCGTCCCGCGGCCTCTCCTTCGCCACCGCCTCCACCTGCTCCATCACCTTGCGGTCCTTCATCTCGTCCTCGCTGAGTTCGATGCCCGAGAGCACGCTGTCGGCCTCGGTCGCCTCGCCCACGACGTCCGCGTCGCCCGGCAGGGTCGGCGGCACGCCCACCAGTTCCTCCGGCGTCGGCAGCTTCTCCTGCTTGCTGGCGCGGAACGCCGTCATCACCACCAGCCCCAGCGCCAGCACCGCCAGCCCGCCCAGCCCGACGGTCTTCACCAAATCGTTGATCGCCAGCGTGCCCGCGCCGCCCAGGTCGATGAACCCCGCCTTCTGGACCCCCGCGCCCTCCACCTCGGCGAGCGTGTGGATCATCGAGACCTCGACCTCGCCCGGCAGCGTCTTGTCCGCCGCCGACGTGTCGATCTGCAGCTGCACCTCGCGTTTGATCCGGGCGGTCTCGGCGTCGACGATCGGCTTGAGGTCCGCGTCCTTCGGCTCCGCGGCGGCGCCCCCCGCGCCCGCCCCCCCCGCGCCCGCCCCCT
>CAZDYM010000112.1:0-7797 GCA_964509325.1 uncultured Phycisphaeraceae bacterium | reverse complement strand
CCCGGCTTGAGCCTCAGCGCCGCCGACGCAGCCCCATCAGGCCCGCCGCCGCCAGCACCCCGGCCGCGCCCGGCCCCGGCACCACGAACCCCTCGACGAGCGCCGCGAAGTTCGCCGGGCCCCCGAAGGAGAACAGGCTCCACGAGGTCCCGTCGAAGAACGACGCGTTGTTGGTGTAGAAGCCCACCGCCTGGAAGCCCGAGGTCTGAACCCCGAACTGCCCGCTGTAGTTGAAGTTGCTCAGGCCCATCGACCAGCCGATGTTGTTGAACCCGCCGCTGGTGATGATGTTCGGCAGGGGGATCTCAAGATCGAAGAACGTCGCGAAGCCCGGCGTGTTGGCGGGGAGCGTCACGTTGGTGATCGTGGTGCTGTAGAGGGTCGTGCCGGGGCCGAACACCAGGCCCGAGGGGTCGCCGTCGTTGAAGGTGAAGATGAGATCGGTGCTGCCGGGGGTGACCCCGTCGCCCGCGAACGTCGCCAGGCGCAGGGTGATCTTCGTGAGGTTGTACGTGTCGGGGCCGAAGGCCGAGAGCCACCCGCCGTCCCCGTACTTCACGATCCCGGCGTTGCCCGAGTTGAACGGCGTGAAGAACCCGCCCGAGTTCTGCGCGTCGAAGACCACGGCGCCGCTCGCGACGGCGCACAGGGCGAGCGCCGCGGCGCCCGCCGTCACGATGTTCATGGATCGCATCTTCTCAATCTCCTGCTGACGTGTGACAACGAACGGTTGA
Source organism: uncultured Phycisphaeraceae bacterium (assembly GCA_964509325.1). Classification (GTDB taxonomy): domain Bacteria; phylum Planctomycetota; class Phycisphaerae; order Phycisphaerales; family UBA1924; genus JAFLCM01. The sequence goes on along the minus strand of CAZDYM010000112.1, from coordinate 7,063 downwards.
ACCGCCGCCGCGTGCCCCGCATCGGGCTCCCCGCGGCGGCCCCGGGGTTCTCACCCCGTGCGGGCAGGATACACCCCAAGGGCGGAGCCACCGAGCGGAAAGCGGGCAGAGCCGACAACTTTCGCCTCTCCGGGCGGCGCGCGCCGCGCCCGGTCGCCTCGCAAACGCCGCGAGAAGTTATCGGGTCCGGCGCGGTATCCTCCGTCCGTGAGCCCGACCGGGAAACCCATCCGTACCTCGCGCCCCTCAACCGCGCCGGGCCCCGCCCCGGGAGCGCCGCCGTCGGGCCCCGGCGCCGCCTCCTCCTCCGGCATGATCGACGCCGACCTCGCACCCCCGGGGACGCTGCTCTTCGAGGTCTCCACCGAAGTCTGCAACCAGGTCGGCGGCATCTACCAAGTCCTCAAAAGCAAGGCCTCGACCATGGTGGCCCGATGGGCCGACCACTACATCCTCGTCGGCCCCTACGAGCAGCGCCGCGCCGAAGTCGAGTTCGAACCACGCAACGCCTCGGGGTGGATGAAGCAGGTCATCGAGATGCTCGCCGCCGAGGGGCTGACGGTCCACTACGGCCGGTGGCTCGTCTCCGGGAACCCCCGCTGCCTGCTGGTCGAGCACCACCTCCCGCCCCACGAACTGGACAAGATCAAGTACCGCCTGTGGAAGGATCACAACATCGAGTGCCCCGCCGGCGACGCCACCATCGACACGGCGATCAGCTTCGGCGAGGCGGTGCGGCGCGTGCTCGGCGCCGTGTCCCACGTCTCCACCACCCACAAAAACCCCGAAAAACGCCGCGTCCTGGCCCACTTCCACGAGTGGCTCGGCGGTCTGGCCATCCCGCTGGTGCGCCACGACCGCATGCCCATCACCTGCGTCTTCACCACCCACGCCACGCTCCTCGGACGCTACATCGCCAGCAACGAAGAGTCCTTCTACGACACGCTCCACGGGCGCAACGACGCCGCCGAGGCCGGCAGGTACAACATCCGCTGCCAGCACGCCATGGAGCGCGCCTGCGCCCACGGGGCGCACGTCTTCACCACCGTCAGCCCCATCACCGGCGAGGAGTGCGCCGCCCTCCTCGGACGACCCGTCGACATGGTCCTCCCCAACGGGCTCGACGCCGCGCGCCACGACGTCGGGCACGAGTTCCAGACCCTGCACAACGAGTTCAAGCAGAAGATCAACCGCTTCGTCATGGGGCACTTCTTCCCCAGCTACCCCATGGACCTCGACCGCACGGTCTACATGTTCACCAGCGGACGGTTCGAGCCCCGCAACAAGGGCTTCGATCTCTGCCTCGAGGCCCTCGCCCGCCTGAACGCCCAGATCAAGGCCTTCGGCATCCCCGTCAACGTCGTCTTCTTCATCGTCACCTCACGCCCCACCCGCTTCATCCTGCCCGAGGTCCTGCAATCCTCGGCGGTGCTCGACGAACTCCGCTCGGTGTGCGCCGCCATCATGCGCGACGTCGGCGGCAAGCTCTTCCCCCGCGCCGCCGCCGGCGAGAAAGTCAACATCGACCACCTGGTCGATCCCTACTGGGCCGTGCGCTACCGCCGCACCCAGCAGGCCCTCCGCCGCTCCGGCCTGCCCCCGATCGTCACCCACGCCATCGAGAACGAGGGCTCCGACCCGATCCTCAACTACATCCGCCACCTGCACCTGTTCAACAAGCCCGATGACCCCGTCAAGGTGGTCTACCACCCCCAGTTCATCACCTCCACCAACCCGCTGTGGGGCATCGAGTACGAGCAGTTCGTCCGCGGGTGCCACCTCGGCGTGTTCCCCAGCGCGTACGAGCCCTGGGGCTACACCCCCCTCGAGTGCGCCGTCATGGGCACACCCGCCGTCACCAGTGACCTCGCCGGCTTCGGCCGCTACATCCAGGAAAAGTACCCCGACCACGACGACTGGGGCCTGAACGTGCTCAAGCGCCGCGGACGCGGGTACCACGACGCCGCCGCCGACCTCGCACGCTGGTTGCTCGCCTACTGCCGCCTCGACCGCAAGGGCCGCATCGACCTGCGCAACCGCGGGCAGCGCCAGAGCGAACTGTTCGACTGGGCCCGGCTCGGCCGCGCCTACCACCGCGCCCACGACCTCGCCCTCGACCGCACCGCCGCGGCCGGCGCGTGAGCACCCCCGAAGGCCGGCGATTCACCGCGGGAGCGCCGACGCCGCCGCGCCCCCGTGCCTTCGGCCGCGCCCGTCCGGGCCCCGTGCGGAGAGCCGTCGAGATTCACGCTCAGCCCGGGGTGGTCCTCAACCCCATGAACTGCTGCTGCAACGCCGCCGCCCTCCCAACCATCTCCGCGTCGTCCGCCCGCACGAACACCCGGTTCCGCCACACCCAGCCGGCGTGCGTGTACCCCCGCGGCGTCAGGTGCTCCACCAACCCCCCGCCCTCACCAAGGTGGTGGTCCTCGATGATCAGCACCCGCGGGCGGACCCGGTCCAGGTCCAGCCCGTCCAGCACGCTCACCTCCGCCCCCTCGACGTCCAGCACCAGCAGGTCGACCGCCCGCCCCGGGAACGCCCCCGCCAGCACCGCGTCCATGGTCGTCAGCGGCACCGTCACCTTCGTCGACGACTTGCTCGAACTCCGCGCCCCGTGCCCCGAGCCCGCGAGGTAACTCCGCCCCGAGTTCCGTGCCACCAGTTCGATCTCCGCCGTCCCGCCGCTGCCGCGCCTCGACACGGCCGTGTGAACCGCCCGCGCGAAGGGCCGCGCCGCCCGGCACCTCTCGAACAGGTGCGGCAGCGGCTCGATCAGCACGCAGTCCCACCCCAGCGCGTCCAGCAGGTACGTCACCGACCCCGTCACCCCGTCGTGCGCCCCGCACTCCACCGCCAGACCGTCCGTCTTCAACGCGCCCCCTGGCGGGTTGAACAACTCAAACGCCACCAGGTCCTCACCCTGCTTGGCCCGGAACACCAGCGGCATCCTCGGCGTCACCCCCTCCATCCGGCACCGCAACGCCACCACCTGCGACCGCAGCGCCTTGGCGTCCTGGATCAACTCGTCACAACGCCGGTTCAGCCGCCGCACAAGTTTCCCCGAGCGTCGCTGCACGTTCCAGATCAGGACCAAACAAACTACAAACAAAACCAGTCCGAGGACCGAAGCTCCGGGGGTCCCATTGGCGGGTGTCTCAGCGCTCACGCCGGGCAACGTAGCCGCATCAGTGTCGGCGCGAAACCCGCCCCGGACGGGAACTGCTCCATGTCCACGGACTGCCTCAACAAGACAGCCAAAGGCCCGCCGTTGAGATTCCATCTCAACAACCAGCGAGCACCGCTTCACCCAGATAGAATCGTTCTAAACGCACACCCCAACCGCCCCGCGCAGGACGGCGCCGCGGCCCCAGTCCCCGCGCACCGCTCGTGTTCCCCAGAACCACCCGCCCAACGAGGCTCCCCATGATCAAGCTCCCCGTGTACATGGACCACGCCGCCACCACCCCCTGCGACCCACGGGTGGTCGAAGCCATGATGCCCTACTTCACCGAGAAGTTCGGCAACAGCGGCAGCCGCAACCACCGCTTCGGCTGGGAGGCCGAGGACGCCATCGAGCACGCCCGCGAATCGTGCGCCGCCCTCATCGGCGCCAGCCCCAAGGAGATCGTCTTCACGTCCGGCTCGACCGAGAGCAACAACCTCGCCATCAAGGGCGGCGCCCAGATGTACGCCCGCCACAGCGCGGGGGCGACGGGCTGCAAGGGTCACATCATCACCGCCATGCACGAGCACAAGGCCGTGCTCGACCCCTGCAAGCGCCTCCAGAAGGAGGGCTTCGAGGTGACCTTCCTGCAGCCGGGCGAGGACGGCATCATCACCGCCGACATGGTCAAGAGCGCGATGCGGGACGACACGATCCTGGTCTCGATCATGTGGGCCAACAACGAACTGGGCACGATCAACGAGGTCCCCGAGATCGGGCGGATGATCCGCGCGTACCGCAAGTCGGCCGGCCGCGACGACATCGTCTTCCACACCGACGCGACGCAGTGGGTCGGCAAGATGCCCACCAACGTCGAGTCCGACGCCGTGGACCTGCTGAGTTTCAGCGGGCACAAGATGTACGGCCCCAAGGGCGTGGGCGCGCTCTACGTCCGACGCAAAAACCCGCGCGTGCGGCTCGTGGCCCAGTTGGAGGGCGGCGGGCAGGAACGCGGCTACCGCTCCGGCACGCTGAACACCACCGGCATCGTGGGCCTCGGAAAGGCCGCCGAGATCGCGCTGAAGGAAATGGACGCCGACGCCGTGCGCCTCCTGGCCCTGCGCAAGAAGTTGGAATCCGCGCTGACCTCCGGCCTCGAAGTCTGCCGCGTGAACGGGCACCCCGAACGCCGACTGCCCCACATCGCCAACATCTCCTTCGGCTTCGTCGAGGGCGAGGGCCTGATGATGGCGATCAAGGAGATCGCCTGCAGCAGCGGCTCGGCCTGCACCAGCGCCTCGCTCGAACCCTCCTACGTTCTCAAGGCCCTCGGCGTCGGCGACGAACTCGCCCACTCCTCGCTCCGCCTCAGCATGGGCAAATGGACCACGCCCGAGCAGGTGGACTACTGCATCGCCAAGATCACCGAGGCGGTCAACAAACTCCGCCTCCTCAGCCCCCTCTGGGACATGCACAAGGAAGGCATCGACATCTCCCAGATCGAGTGGGCCAAGCACTAGTCCGCCCCCGGGAACGACCCACCACGCACACCCCTCGAAAGCACCACCATGGCATACTCCGACAAAGTCATCTCCCATTACGAGAACCCACGCAACGTCGGCTCCTTCGGATCGACCAAGGACGTCAAGGCCCGCAAGGACATCGGCGTCGGCGTCGTCGGCGCGCCCGAGTGCGGCGACGTCATGCAGATCCAGATCCAGGTCGACGAAGCCTCCGGCACCATCAAGGACGCCAAGTTCAAGTGCTTCGGCTGCGGCTCGGCCATCGCCTCCTCCTCGCTCGCCACCGAGTGGATCAAGGGCAAGTCCATCGACGAGGCCCTGCAGATCAAGAACACCGACATCGTGCAGGAACTCAGCCTGCCCCCCGTCAAAATCCACTGCTCGGTGCTCGCGGAGGACTCGATCCGCGCCGCCATCAAGGACTGGCAGACCAAGAACGGCAAGCCCGCCGACGCCGCGGCCCACGCCCACGCCGGCCACTGAGACACGCAGGACGCCCTCGGGTTTGACACGCGTCACCCCCCCCCCCCCCCCCCCCCTCCCGCCCTGCGGGGCGCATCGGCGGGCGCTGCCGCCGCGCGCCCCGGCAGCCCCCCTCCTGTTGGACGGCTCATCCAGCACGCGGCCCCAAGCGGCTCGGTCGCGGTTTCCCCCGCGGACGGAGCTCCACGAGACGCCAGCGGTCTGCCCCCCGCTGTCCCTTGGCCGGGCGAAGCCCACCCGTCGCCCGATCCCAAGGTCTCGGGGGCGGTTTTCCACGCGCCGGATGAAACTGTCCGATAAACTCCCGAACAAGGGGCTCGGGGCTTGGCCGCGTTGAGGCCGCGGGTGTTCGCGGCGTCCGCGTCGGCTCGCCCTTCGAGACCCGGAGGACATATCCCATGCGCATCAAACGCACGCTGGCCTCGGCCCTCACGCTCTCCCTCGGCGCCGGCCTGGTCGCCCTGCCCGCCGCCACGGTGCTCGTCGCACCCGGCGCCGCGATCGCGCGCCAAGCGGACGCGCCCACCCTGACGGAGGAGAACGTCATCAGCGGCACGATGGACATCGATTTCCGCACCCGCACCCAGCTCGACACCACGGGCGACCTGAAGAAGGGCTCCGCCGCGCTGGGCGCCAAGGACCTGTACAAGTTCGACCTCACCGTTGCCAAGACGACCAGGTTCACCGGCGAGATCACCCGCCAGCCCAACCTCTACAGCGCCACCCTCGCCCGCAAGAAGCAGGAGGCGAACCTGTGGTACTCGATCGACCTCGCGGTCCTGAACCCCAAGGACCTCAAGCAGTCGCGCGTGGTCGGCAAGTGGGTGGGCACCATGCCGGTCGACACCGCCAGCGGCGCCTTCGATCTCGCCGGCGGCGCGAAGTCCGAGAGCCCGCTGCGGATCGCGGTCGACGCGGTCGGCGCGGCCAAGGCGTTCACCGACAACTTCGCGGGCCGCATGATGGGCAAGGCGGAGAAGAAGGAGAACCTCGCCGAGTACACCTTCAAGCGCCTGGTCGGCAACAAGACCGTCACCATGACGGTGAAGAAGTCCGACCCGATGCGGTTCGACAACCTGCAGCTCGCCAAGGGCCCCGCCGAGGTCTACCCGCGCTGCACCGTCAACGGCCGCCTCGACTTCGACTACGAAACCGGCAACTACCTGACCGACGGCATCCGCTTCCGCTACAACCTCGACGGGCGCGATTTCGAGGACGTCGTCACGGGGTCGATCAAGTGGGTCGAGGACCCCGACCGCGCCAGCAACGGCAAGGGCTACTACGAGTTCAACCTGCGCTTCAACGAGGACAAGTTCAAGTCCGCCGGCGACGAGTCCAAGGCCTTCGAGAAGATGAGCGAGGAGGACGCCTTCTTCGCGGTCGACAACTCCGTCCCCTGCCTCACGGGCCGCATCGAGTACGCGGACACCATGGTCAGCGGCGAAAGCGAACTGCCCGCGTCGAGCAAGGTCACGTACAAACTGCACGCCAACAAACTCACCAAGCAGCAGATCATGAACTTCTTCAAACTCTGGATGATCTGCGTCGGGCCCACCAACGACGAGTGATCCGAGCGGGTGCCCCGCCGGTCTCCGCCCGTCCCAGCCCGCCGGGCATCCGCAGGTCAGAACCCACAGCGGCGCACGCCCGCAAGCGTGCGCCGCTGTTCGCCCCGGCCCCCTTCGATCCGTCGATCCTTCGCACCCCGCCCGTCCCCGCCGGGCGACCCGCACGCACCCGTCCACACCGGCCCCGGTTCACTCGGAGGTTCCGCATGTCGCGCTCGCTGTTCTCCGTCCTTCACGCCCGCTTCGGCCCGCGCATCGATCCGCGCGAACGCCGTCTGTTCCTCCGCGCCACGCTCGGCGTCGGGGCCGACCTCCTGCTCTCG
>CAZDYM010000111.1:0-7885 GCA_964509325.1 uncultured Phycisphaeraceae bacterium | reverse complement strand
CGCGTAGCGCCGACGCGCCGATTCGTTCTCGCTCGCCGAACCGCTGGTGGCCGCCTCGTTGGTCCGGCGCAGCGAGTCCTCCGCATCCGCCAGCGCCACCTCCGCCGCCGCCACGTTCGCCTCCGCGGGCGGCAGGTCCTCGGCCCGGGGCGAGGCCTCCAGCCGCTTCACCTGCGCCTCCGCCACCGCGGCCTGCGCCTCGGCCTCGATCAACTGCGCCTCAAAGGGCCGGGTGTCGATCTGGAACAGCGGCTGGTCCTTCTCGACGCGGTCGTTCACCTTCACGAAGACCGCCGTCACCATCCCCTGGTCCGGCGCGATCACGGCGATCTCACGCGAGGCGGGCTCCACGGTCCCGATCGCCGCCACCCCGTTGGGGAACGGGTTCACGCTCGGCGGACGCGAGGGCGGCGGCTTGGGCAACTCCTGCTTGGCCGTCGCCACGGTGTAGATCCCCGCCGAAAGTCCGACCGCCGCCAGAATGAACGTGATCCACTTGACCATGGACGATCGTAGCGGCGGCCTTGGTCCGTGCACCAACCGGAAGGGAGAGGCTCCGCGCACGTGCCCGAGTGGCCACACGGCGCCGTCGCACACTGGCCAACGAGCACCGTGCGACGCTTGGACCGCACATCGGCAGGGAGGCGCTTTCCTTTCTCACCCCCCCGTCCCGCCCAACAACCGGTCCATCTTCGCGCGCAGGTACCACAGGTGGTGCTCGTGGTGCCAGGTCGCGTAGTTGAGGATGGTCCGCACGCTCTGCTCGCCGCGCTCCGGGTGCAGGCACACGCGGGACCAGTCGTCGCTGGAAAGCGTCCGAAGCCACTCGCCGTGCCACATCCGCAGCGTGTGGATGACGGCGACGAAGCCCGCCACCGGTCGCCCCTTCCCGCTGCCCGGTTCGTCGCCGCCGTACAAGCCCGAATCGATGAACGCGTTCTCGTCCCAGACGGCGAGGACGGGCTTGTCCTCCGCGACCACGCGGCGCATGCGGTGCACGAACACCAACTCCGCGTCCGCCAGGTGCCCCATCAGCACCCGGCAGCTCCACCGTCCCACGCCCGCTTCGGGCCGGAAGAAGGTGTCGAGCTGCTCGTCGCTCAGATCCAGCAGGCGCCGCTCGATCAACTCGGTCCCGCGACGGTATCGCTCGACCAGGTCCGCCGTCGCCATGGACTGGAACGACGCGATGACCGGCTTCTCCGAAAACGCGGGGTTCCCGGCGGGGGCGACCTCGGAACCGGCGGGGCGGGGGGTGCTCATGCCTCACAATACGCCCTGTGGCGTCCACGGTTCACACCCGCTACCCTGTCAGCCCAATGCCCGGCGAAGAAGCCAGTATGGTCACCCTCAGCACCGAGGACGGCGTCTCGGTCGCCCGGCTGCTCGCGCCCTCGATCTCCCAACGCGAGGCGCCCATCATCCAGGCGGAGATCGTCAAGGCCGCCCCGGGAAGCAACTGGAAAGTCGTCCTTGACTTCACCGACGTCACCATGCTCGGCTCGATGGGCCTGGGCATGCTCATCACCCTCACCAAGCAGTGCCAGTCCGGCGGCGGCAAAATGGCCATGCACGGCATGAGCAAGTCCCTCAACGACCTCGTCCGCCTCACCAAGCTCGACCGCCTCCTGGTCATCGCCCCCGACCGCGCCGCCGCCCTGGCGAAGGTGAAGTAAGCCGTGCCGGCACCCGCCGAGCACACCGCTCCCCGGCTGGCCGTCTTCGTCTCCGGCAGCGGACGCACCCTCGACAACTTCTTCCGCCGGATCGACGCCGGCACTTTCCGCGCCGAGATCCCGCTGGTGGTCGCGTCACGCCCCTGCCGGGGCGCCGATCTCGCGCGGGCCCGCGCGCCCGCCACCCGCACCGAAATCATCCCCTGGCGGGAGCACACCCCGGAATCGCTCGACGCGCTGCTCGCTTCGGTCCGCGCCGATTGGTGCGTCCTGGCCGGTTACCTCCACCTGCTGCCCATCCCGCCTTCGTACCGCGGGCGCGTGGTGAACATCCACCCGGCCCTGCTCCCGGATTTCGGCGGCCCGGGCATGTACGGGCGCCGGGTTCACGAAGCGGTCATCGCCGCGGGAGCCAAACGCACCGGCTGCACCGTTCACCTCTGCGACGACGCCTACGACCGCGGGCCCATCATCGCCCAGGCCTGGTGCGAGGTGCGACCGGACGACACCCCGGAAACGCTCGCACAGCGCGTCTTCGAGATGGAGCAGGACCTGTACCCCAGGGCGCTCGAAGAACTCTTCAAGCGCCGCCCGCAGCGCTGAACGAGGTACGGCACGACGGACCGCGCGGACGCCCGAGCGCCGGCGCCGGATGGCCAGGGCCGCGCCCCGACTCGCCGCCTCACCATCCAACCCGCGTCACTGCCCCGTGATCAGCGGCACCAGCCGGGTGTTCGGGAGGTTCAGCGCCCCCATCAGGGCCGCCGCCGCCGTCGCCTCGGCGTCCCGCCCGCTCCCCGCCATCTCCACCAGGCGCGAGACGTGCCGGTCTTCGAGCAGGTTGCCGAACCGCTTGGCGCTGCGGGCCACGGCGTTGAGCATCGCCACCCGATCATCCCCGGAGCCGTCCAGCGCCGCGTCCATCAGCGCGATCTGCGCCGGCGCCCGCCCGATCCGGCTCAAGACGTTGGCGGTCTGCGAACGCACCTCACCCGTCGCGGTGGCAAGGCTGGCGATCAGCGGCGTGGCCGCGTCGCCCGCGTCCAGCACCGGGTTCACCGCCACCGCCAGGCTCTCCAGCCGCGCCAGCGCCGCGAGCGAGAACCGCGTCGCCTCTTCCTCGGTCACGCGCGGGCCGCTGGCCCGGTCGGTCAACTGCCGGGCGGCCTCGGCGATCTGGCCCTCCCCCAGCCCCTCGCGCGCGAAACGCGTCAAGCCGTCCGAAGCGAACCGCGCCGCGATCCGATTCGACTCGCTCAGGCTCATCATCGCCAGCACCGGCGTGGCCCGCAAACGCGGCTGCGCGCGGGCCTGGTCGATCGTTTCCGCCGCCGCTTCCGCGGGCAGCATGACCACCAGCAGGTCGACGCCCGGGGCCTCGGCGATGCCGCCCGCCGCCTGCGCCAGGTCAAACGCCGGCTTGATCACCGTGTAACCGTCGCTCTCCAGCGCCGCGCGAATGGCCTGCTGCTGCTCCGGCTCGCGGGCGATCACCGCGGCGAACCGCGCCCCGGCGTCACGCACCGCCGCCGCAAGCGTCGGAACCACCCGCTCCGCGCCCTCGAAAGTCTGCGCCGGGTTGGCCTTCGCGATCGCCATCGCCGCCTCGAACTGCACGCGACGATCCGGGTACGCCAGGGCCCGCACCAGCGGCGAGGTCCCGGAGACGCCCGCCTCCCCGCCCACGGCCAGCCCCGACGACGCCATGTTCATGTCCAGCGCTTCGATGGCCCGCCGCGCCAGACGCGTGTCGTTCATCTCCAGCGCCCGCGCCAGCACGCGCTGCACCGGGCCGCTGCCCGCCGCCACCGCGTAGTACATCGGGTCCCGCCGCACCGGGCCCGACGCCGCGGAGCCGTCCTCGCCCGCCGCCGAGGTGACGTACAGCGGGTTCTGGTAGCCCTCGGGGGTGTTGATCTCGCGGGCGAAGTTCGCCGCCAGCCACAGGCTCAGCGCCTCGGTGTTGCCCGCGTCGAGCGCCAGCGCCCGCTCGGCCATCACCATCGCCATCGTCGGCCCGGCCACCTCGGAGCGGACTGCCAGCGGGTTGATCCCAACCCCCTTGACGTTCTGCCACGCCAACTGGTGGCTCTCGCCGGGGAACGTCACCAGCGACGGGCTGCCCGCCAGGTACCGCTCGCCCAGTTCGCGGAACTGCTCGCTGGCGGACTTCGATTCATCGATGCCGCCGGCGATCTTCATGATCGCGCCGGACACCGCCTCCTTCACCGCCGAAGAGCCCGTCGAGGCCCGCAGCTCGTACAGGAACGGCAACGCCGCCGGGTACTGGATGCCGCCCAGCACCCGCGCCACCAACTCCTGCGAGACCTCGTTCCCGCCCGACAGCGCCGCGCACAGCGGCATCACCGCGTCCCGCCCCATCTCACGCAGCACCGACTGGCTCTCGGCCCGCAGCACGGGGTCTTTGCTCTCGAGCATCGTGCCCAGCAGCGCCGGCACGCTGTATTCCTTGGCTTCCTTCAGCCGCGTCGATGCCAGCAGGCGCGCCCGGCTGTTCCCGCCCAGCATGGCGATGTTCCGCTCGATCTCCTGCGGGTCGCGGGCCCGCGCCCGCCGACCCTCCTCGTACAACTGCCACAGCTGCGCGGCGTACGGCTCGAGGTCGCTGTTGAGCGCCGCACGCCGGTACGCCTCATCGAAGCGCCCCTGCATGTTCGCCGAGTCCTCGACCAGCGCGAGGAACTTCTTCGGGTCGCCGATCCTCGACACCAGCGCGATCGCGTTCGCTTTGGCCAGCTCGAAGTTCGCGATGTTCGTGTAGAAGCAGAAATCCTCGAGCAGTTGCTCCGGGGAGGCCGAATCCAGCGCCGACGCCCCCGCCACGGGCTGTTCGGCCTCGCCCGCCGTGGTCGCGGCGCCGCCGTCGCTCGCCGCGGGCGTCTCGCCCTGCGCCAGGCTGGCCCACGGCGTCAGCGCCAAACCCGCGGCAAGCGCCACCAGCGCCGGCGTCCGTCGGGGCTTCATGAACAGGTTCGAAAAACGGGCGGAGTCGGTGGGCACGGGCGGCTCCAGGGGGCTATGCAAAGGGGGATCAATCGAGGGGGACGAAGGCGGACCAGACAATCATCGCTGCGGCGTTCCACGCCGCACGCCGACAACAACAGCGCGGGCCCGCTCCTCGGCGCACGTCCGGTCGACGTGTCCGGAGGGGAAGGTCCATTCGCCCCGTTTCCGGCGCGAGTTCCGCAATCTACCGCCCGCTCCGGGAAGGGTCAAAGGCCCCGTTGGGTTCGGGTTTGGGTACCCCCGATCAGCCACCCTCCGGCGACCTCCTCCTCCGGAGGTCCCCCGGGCGGCCCTCACACAGTCCCTCGGGCGCACCTCACAAAAACCCTCTCCAGCGATGGGAACCCCCGCGAGGGAGACCCGGCGGAAACGCGCCGCGCTTCGTCCCAGAACCCACCCCATCGCGCCCAAAGTTCAGTCTGGAACGCCTGACGCGGTCAAGCGGACCCGTGATCCACTCGATGAACATCCGTCGGCCGCGCGGCTTTCCCCCGCCGCCGGGGACTTGTCGTGCCGGGCCCGCCGGGATTCGGAGAACCCCGCCCCACCCCGCCCGCGGCCTTCTGTGTGAGAGAGGTACCCATGCCCATTGAGAAGGATGTTCTGACGACCGGCGAAGTGGCCAAACTCTGCAACGTGGCCCCGCGCACCGTCAGCAAGTGGTTCGATTCAGGCCAGCTCAAGGGCTACCGAATCCCCGGCTCCAAGGACCGTCGGATCCCCATGCCCAACCTCATGCAGTTCATGAAGGCCCACGGCATCCCGCTGGACGGGGTCCACTCCGGCAAGACCCGCGTCCTCGTCGTTGACGACGAGGCCGACATCACCACCGTCCTTCACAAGGTTCTCTCCGAACAGGCCAACTACGAGGTCAAGGTCGCCCGCAACGGCTTCGAGGCCGGCATGGAATGCGAGCGCTTCCGACCCCACGTCGTCCTCCTGGACATCCACCTCGGCGACTTCGACGCCACCGGCATCCCCGAGTTCATCCGCAACAACGACGACCTGGTCATGACCCGGGTGATCGCCATGAGCGGGAAACTCACCGACGGCCAATCCATGGGCCTCCGCGGCCGCGGCTTCGAGGGGTTCCTCAAGAAGCCCTTCCAGGTCCGCCAGGTGATCCAGGCCATCGAGAAGGCCCACGCGCTGGTCGCCTGATCGCCCCGGATCGTTGCGGCGGCGACCGCGGACGCACCGATAATCAGGTCGGTGTCCTGCCCCGCCGAGCCCATCCTGGTCATCAACGACGGCTCCCTGCCCGCGCTCGTCGCGTGCCTCATGGCCCGCGACCTTGAGCGTGTCACCGCGTGGGTTCCCCCCTCCGGTTCGTCGCTTCGCGGCGTCGGCGCCGACGAGCCTTCGCAGGCTTCCCTCGTCACGCAACAGGCCGACCTGCTGGCCTTCGAGCGGGTGGTGGTGGCGCCGGCGCTGGCTCGCCCGGTGCCGGAACGCTGGATCGAGCAGCCCCAGAGCCTGCTCGCCGCGATGAACACCGCGCGGACCCTCGGCTGCGCCCGGGTCATCTGGCCCGTGGTGGCGGGGGATCGGCTGGCGGACATGCTGGAGTTCTCCGAGCGCGCCGCCCTCATCAATCGCTTGAGCTGGCTCGGGGAGGCGGAGAGAGCCTCGACGGCCGAACGCTCCGCGTCCGCCGGCACAACGCCCCCTGCGACCACCCCGGCGGAGTCCGGGCGCACGCCGGCGGCTCAACCCTCCTCCTTCCCGGTCGTGCCGAGCCCCGCGCACCCCTTCCGGCTTGAGACTCCCTTCATCGACCTGACCCCCGCCCAGGTGGCCGAGATCGCCCGCGACCTCGACGCCCCTCTGCAGGCGTGCTGGTGGGCCGAACTGGCGGGCGTGTGACCGGCGCCCCGCCGGCCAAGGGCGGGTCCATCCCATCCCGAGCCAACCCCACGAGGACCAACGACCGGCCCGGCTCAGCCCTCGAACTCATCGAACGCTCCCTCGGCGTCCTGCTGCTCCACGTACTTCTGGAAGTCCGCCATCTTGTACGACACGAAGCAGAACACGTGGTGCAGCGTCAGCCATTCGATGTCGGAGCGGTCCTCATCGATGTCCTTCCGCAACCGGTTCAACTCGGCGAGCAGGGTCTCGGCTTTCATGACGGAGGGTATTCCACGCGCCGCCGCGCGGGGGCGCGTGGATCAGCGCCGTCCCCGCTTGCCGGACACGCTTCCCGGCGCTCCCGCTTTCCGCGCCGGCTTGGGCGGTCCGCCCGGGTTGTCCAGGTCGGAGCGCTTGAACTTCGGAGCCGCGCTCCCTGATCCCGCCGCCCCGCGGACCTCCTTCAGTTTCTTGATCTGGTCCCGCAGGGCCGCCGCCTTCTCGAACTCGAGGCGCTGGGCGGCGGCGACCATCTCCTCCTGCAACTGGGCCAGCAGTTCGTCGGCGCTGAACTCCGGCTCGGCGGCCTTGAAGGCGGCGCGGGCCGTCTGCCGGGCCTTCAACTCGGTCTCGATCCCGCGCCGGATCGCCTTCTTGATCGTCTCGGGCGTGATGCCGTGCTCGCGGTTGTACGCCTGCTGCTTGGCGCGGCGGCGCTCGGTCTCCCCGATCGCCGCGTTCATCGCCGGGGTCATCGTGTCGGCGTACAGGATCACCCGCCCCTCCACGTTCCGCGCCGCGCGCCCGATCGTCTGGATCAGGCTCGTCGGGCTCCGCAGGAACCCCTCCTTGTCGGCGTCAAGGATGCACACCAGCGAAACCTCCGGCAAGTCCAGCCCTTCGCGCAGCAGGTTCACGCCCACGAGCACGTCGAACTCGCCCTCGCGAAGACCCCGGAGAATCTCGAGCCGGTCGAGCGTCTCGATGTCCGAGTGCAGGTACCGCACCTTGACGCCGTGCTCGTCGAGATAGCTGGTCAGCTGCTCGCACAGCCGCTTGGTGAGCGCCGTGATGAGCACGCGTTCCTTCTTCTCCACCCGCGCCCGGCACTCCTCCAGCAGGTCCGGCACCTGCCCCTCCGCCGGCTTCACCACCACCTCGGGATCGAGCAGACCCGTCGGGCGGATCACCTGCTCGGCCACCTCGCCCCTCACCCGCTCCAGTTCGTAGGGCCCCGGCGTCGCGCTCACGAACACCAGCCGCGGCACGCTCGCCTCGAACTCCTCGAACTTCAGCGGCCGGTTGTCCAGCGCGCTGGGCAGCCGGAACCCGTG
>CAZDYM010000110.1:0-7911 GCA_964509325.1 uncultured Phycisphaeraceae bacterium | reverse complement strand
GCCGCCTCCGCCGCGCGGCGCTCGGCCTCGCCGGCCCGCTCCTCGGCCTGCCTCTTGAGGTCCTCGAACTCGCTCGCCCGCGACTGCGCCGACCGGACCTGCTCGTTCAGTTCCCGCTCGCGCGCCTCGGCCTGCTCCAGTTTGGCGCGCACCTCGCTCTCGCGCTGGTCCAGCCAGCGCGCCGTGTCGTCGAGCTCGCGCTTGCGCGATTCGAGCGAGCCCGTCGCCGCCTCGGTCTCCTGCTGGCGCTGCTGCAGCGCGGCCTCGCGCTGCGCGAGCTCGACGAACCGGTCGTTCAGCTGCGCGTTCCGTGAGGCCATCTCCGCGGCCTGGGCGTCCAGTTCGCTCTTCAGCGAGTGCAGCAGCTGCACGTGGCGCTGCACCCCTTCGACAAGCGACGCCAGCGAGTCCGGGCCGCCCATCGGCACGCCCGCCTGCACCCCGATCGGCAAGGACGCCAAGCCCCCGGCCCCCCCGGCCCCCCCGGTTCCCCCGGCTCCCCCGGCTGCCCCGGCTCCCCCAAGCCCCTCGGGAGCGGAGCAGACGCTGGGACCGTGGTTCTGGGCCGCGTTCAAGTCTTGATCGCTCATGGGCGCTCCGGATGAAGGGTCATTGCAACGCCACAGGGCATCGGCGCTCCGCGGGCGAGGGTCCATCACGCCGGGATGTCGGGACCACCCCAGCCGCTGACCGACCCGCGCCGACGGCGCTCCCACGCGCGGACTCGTCCGAGAACCCTCGCCCCGCGTCCGGTTGACGGAGGGTGCGGGGGGAGGAAGGCCTCAGCGCGACCTGAGCGTCCGCTCCATCCAGCGCCAGGCGCTGCGGACGATCTCGTCGAGTTGCGTGACCTCCGCGCGCCAGCCCAGTTCGCGCTCGGCGCGGGCCGGCGAGCAGAACAGCGACGCCGGGTCGCCTTCACGGCGCGGGCCGACCCTCACCGGCACCGCGCGGCCCGTCACGCGCGAAACGCTCTCGATGATCTGGCGGACGCTGACGCCCGCGCCGGTGCCGAGGTTGTACACCCGGTGCTCCCCGTCCGCGAGGGCCTCGAGCGCGACGAGGTGGGCCCGCACCAGGTCGTCGACGTGGATGTAGTCACGGACGCAGGTGCCGTCCGGGGTGGGGTAGTCCGCGCCGAAGACGGTGAAGGCGGGGTCGACGCCCATGGCGGCGCGGATGGCCAGCGGGATGACGCGGGTCTCGGGCGTGTGCCGGTGCCCGAGGCGCCCGCGCCGGTCGCAGCCGGCGACATTGAAGTACCGCAGCGCCACCGCGGCGAAGCCCGAGCCGCGGGCCGCGCCGTGGAAATCTCGGAGTGCGCGCTCGGCGGCGAGTTTGGACCAGCCGTAGGGGTTCGTGGGGGTCTGAGGGCAGTCCTCGCTAACCGGCAGCAGGGCGGGCCCCGGCTGGCCGTAGGTCACGCAGCTGGAGGAGAGCACCACGCGCCGCACGCCGTGCCGGGCGCACGCCTCGAGAACGCTGAAGGTGCCCCCGGCGTTGGTGCGGTGGTACAGCAGCGGGTCGCGGACGCTCTCCCCGACGTACGCGACGCCGGCGAAGTGCATCAAGGCGTCGACGCGGCCGGCGCCGAACGCGCGGGCGAGCGCCGCGGGGTCGTTGACGTCGCCTAAGTGCGCGTCGAACGCCGTTCCGCCGATGGATCGCAGCGTATCGATGGCCTCGACGGAGGCGCGACCCGGCAGCATCGCGTCGAGCGACAACACCTCGTGCCCGCGTTCCAGCAGCGCCAGACACGCGTGCGAACCGATGTACCCAGCGCCGCCCGTGACCAGCACCCGCATCGTCGCAGTAGAACCGCGCCGGCGCCCGGGGGCAACCCCGCCGCTTCGGCGCGAGCGATCACGGCTCGGGCCGGACTCACTCGGGCGCGATGGGAGCGGCGCCGCCCCGCGCCAGGCCGCACTCCGGGCACACCCCGGTCAGGTTTCCGCGGAGGTCGTACCCGCAGCCGGGGCACTGGTGCCCGAGCAGCCTGCGGGGCTGGACGAAGATCATGAGCCCGATGCCGAAGATGAGCGCGGCGTAGAAGCCGGACACCAGATAGATCACCCGCCCGTAGCCCGCGAGCGTGCCGACGAGCCCGAACTGCTCCGCCGCCCCGGGCTCGGCCGTGATGAACCCGGCGACGACCGTGAAGACCCAGATGGGCGCCTGGCTGCCGAACAGCAGCACCGCCCCCGGCCAGCGTCGCCTCCACCAGGCGATGCCGGCCCACACCGCGATGGCGTAGACGGCCAGAAGGATCACGACGGAATCGTAGCGGTGGTGGCCCGGTTCCGGCCCGCGATGCCCACCGGGGGATCGGACACGCCAGCGTGCCCGATCCCCCGGCGTTCTTTCACCGAACTCCAGACGGTCCGCTCAGCACCCGCCGAAGCGGGCGAGCATGACGGTCAGGTCGAGGGTGTTGACCGTGCCGTCGCCGTTGATGTCGCCGGCGGCATGGGGGGCGACGCTCTGGCCGAACGAGCCGAGCAGCGTGGTGAGGTCCAGGGTGTTGGTGGCGCCGTCGTTGTTCAGGTCGGCGGGGCACGGCGGCGGCACGCTGGAGGGATCGGCGGGGTTGTAGCCCAGGGCGATCTCGTCGCCGTCGAGCGCCCCGTCGATGTCGCGGTCGATGCCGATGCGCCTTTCGGTGCCGCGCGGGACGACGGTGACGGTGACCGGCGACGCCGTTGTCGCCGAGGCGAGCAGGGCGCTCCACGAGATGGTCTGGCCCACCAGGTCGGATTGAGCGTTGCCGGTGCCCGCGAGGTACTGCCAGCCGCGCTCCACGCCGCCGACCGTCCGCTTGGCGACCAGCGCCACCGCCCCCTGGTTGGCGAGGTTCTGGAACGTCGTCAGGCGGGCGGCGACGGCGGGAGAAGCGTTGTTCACCCCGTCGAGGGTCTCCTGTTGCCCGACCGCGGCGTGGGTGTCGTTGCCGAAACTGAGCATGAAGGCTTCGACGTCGCGCCGGGCCTGCTGGCCCGCCGCGCCGGGGCCGAAGTTGAAGGGCGGGCCGAGCAGCGCGAAGAGCGAGTCGAAGGTCGCGTCGTGGTTGAAGCCGAACCCGCGGTTGTTGGTGAACGAGGTGAACGACACGCCGGTGCGCTCGTACACGTCCATGAGCGGCGAGATCTTGAGGGTCTGCGGCTCGGGCGGGAGGTCCGGGTCGTCGAGGGCGAGGCTGGAGCCGAAGGGGTTGGTGTGGCAGGCGCGGCAGGTGAGCCCGCCGCCGGGCCCCAGGGTCCCGACGGTGTTGAAGATGGTCTGCCCGTTGATGGCGTTGCCCGTCCCGCCGCCGCTGGAAGGCAGCGAGGCAGCCAGCGTGCCGTCGAGGTTGCGGTTCGGGTTGGGGGCGAACCGGATGGAGGCCAGGAAGTCGGTGAGTTGCTGCATCTCGGCGGCGGAAGGCACGGCGGGCAGCCCCTGCAGCCCCGTGTACGCCACGTTGAAGGCGGCGATGTTCTCGCGGTCGCCGCGCCAGTGCAGGGCCACCCCGCTGGTCGAGCCCACCAGTGTCTGCGTGATCATCGGGCCCTTCATGGGCGACCAAGAATCACAGTTGCCCGGCCCCTGCCGGCACGGCTGGTTGACCGTCTTCTGCTGGCCCGCGGGGTCGCCCAGGTCCCACGCCAGGGCGTCGTTCCGCGCGTCGATGTGGCACGCGGCGCACGACGCCTGGCCAAGGCCGCTGGTCCGGTGCGTGTCGTACAGCAGCGGGCGACCGGTGCGGATGGCGGCGGGCGTGGGGTCGAAGAAGGTGACGCGGGAGAGCTCGCTGTCGGACGAGGTGTCGATGGTGGAGATGGTGCCGTCGAAGCGGTTGAGCACGTACGCGCGGCCGGCGCCCGCATTGATCGCGATGCCCGTCGGCCCCTGCCCGACGTCGATGCGGCCCGTGCGCGCCCCGGTGCCGTCGAGCACGACGACGTTGTTCGACCCCATCCCGGCGACATAGCCCTTGGCGGCGCTGAGCCACGCAATGGCTCGCGGGTCGCCCACGGACTCTTCGCGGGCCGCCTCGCTCAGGGTCCGCACCGTGTAAGAGAGGTGCGGGTTGAGGTCGAGGGAGGTCACCGCGGTCGGCGCGGCGGGGCTGAAACTGGCCAGTTGGGACCGGATGAACACCGAGTTCACCACCGGCTCGAATCGGACCTGGTTCAGCGCCTCGGTGCCCACCGCGGTGACGGTGCCGTCGGGCTTCACGCCGACCGCCATGACCGTGGTCATGAGGCCCCGCGCGTAGGTCACGCCGAGGGTCGAGGCGTTGATGATCGCCACGTCCTGATCGTTCAGGCCCCAGGTCACGAACGCCGACCAGTTGCGGTTGTTGTCGTCCATCCACTGCCCGGCGTTGTTCTGCCGCACGATCATCGCCACCGGGGGCGGGGCGGGGTTGGCGGGGTTGATCGGCGGGTTGAATGAGTTGCCCTGGTTGGGCGCGGGGTTCTGCCCGGCGTACGGCGAGTTCACCTGCGACACCACCTCGGCGCGCACGGCGGTCGTCCGGTTGCCCGAGTGGAAGATCCCCGCGTACACGGTCGTCCCGTCGGGGCTCACCGCCAGCGAGCGCGGGTCCTCGCCCTGGATCGACAGCACCGTGGGCGCCGCCCCGAGGTTGGCCAGGTCCCACACGCGGACCTCGTTCCGCTCCGAAACGCTGACGAACGCCTTCCCACCGGCGAAGGCCACGTCGCATGGCTCGTCGCCCACCCCGATGGTCCGCGTCACGCGCCGCGACGCCAGATCGACGATGCTCACCGAGTCCGACACCCGGTTGACCACCCACGCCTCGCTGTTGCTCACACACCGCACGCTGACGGGGTCCAGGCCGACGGCGACCGACCCCAGCGGCACCGGCGACCCGCCGCCCGAGACATCGAACATCTCAACCCGGTTGTCGGCGGTGTTCACGGCGAGCAGGACCGTGCCCGCCGGTGTCAGATCGATCGGATGAACGTGCGGGGATTCCCAGTTCCAGAACCCGGTCTGGCCCAGCGCCCCGCTCGACAAGGCCAGCCCCGACACCGCGGCCAGCGCCGCCGCCTGCCGCCTCCAAGGGCTCACCCTCACAAAAGGTCGATTCTTGGTCCCAGACAAAGACTGGCGGCGGGCATGGCGGGGCTGTGGCATCGGACCTGCGGCTCCCTTCGGGTCTCTGGATCGAGGCCCCGCGGGACTCGGGCCCGGTGCCCGACGGGTCTCCGCTTCGGCCTCTGCGGACACCCAACGCCGAAGCGCCCGGGTTATTGCGGAGGGTCCGGGAGTGGTTCCGTCCTGGAACCGAGCCCAAATCTGGTCACCCGACCGGCTTCTGCTCTTCGAAATCGGGGAGGCGGATCAGGGCTCGGAAGGGCCTCTGGATGCGCCCGGGCAGGATGTGGACGAACTCATTGAGCCGCACCGGCATGAGCAGCCGCGTGCCGTAGATGAACAGGAACGTGAACACCACCGACAGCGTGACAATATCGATCCACGCGCCGGTGCGGTCGGTCACGGGCTTGCAGAGAAACAGCGTCGCGGCGGCGACGACCAGCGACCATCCCCAAGGCGGCATGACCGCCAGGATGATGAGCATCATCCGGAGCTTCACAACGCGGGCCGTGATCAGCATCATGATCATGCGGCTGACGAGGAAATAGAGCCCCACGGCGACGGCGATGGTGGTGGCGGAGGCCTTGAGGTTGGCCCCGATCAACGCCGCGGTCCCCAGGCCGGCGCCCTCGAGAATGGTCAGGACGGCCCACAACCGGAAGCGGCCCGCCGCGTTCAGCACGCTGGTGGTCAGGCCGAAGGTGACTCGGAAAGCGAAGAACACGCACAGGATGGCGGCGGGAAGGGCGGCCTGGTCCCATCGACCGTTGCGCCACACCGCGCTGACCAGGGGCTCGCAGATCAGCGCCGTGCCCAGACACAGCGGGGCCGTCAGCAGCATCTGCACCCTGGCGGCCTTCAGCGCGCCGATCCGCAGCCGCTCCGGATCGTCCTTGAGGATCGACAGCGTCGGGAACAGCACCGCCCGGAAGTTCGACCCCATGACGATGAAGATCTGCAGGGGGATCTGGCGGGCGAAGGCGTACAGCCCCAGCACGGCGTCGTTGACCTTGAACCCCGCGGCGAGGATGCCGCCCCACTCGAACAGGTTGGTGCCGAGCACCCCGACCATCAGCCACTTGGTGCTCCCGAGCACCCCGGGCCATATGGTGGGGTCCACGGGGCGGGCCCACATCTTGTCGCGCAGCAGCAGGTGGGCGTACACCGCCTCGAAGATCGCCGAGGTGATCATCGGGATAACGAACGCCAGCGGCCCGATGCCCGCGTACGCCAGCGCGACCGTGAGCACGCTGCGCAACAACGAGGAAAACAGGTTGATGCGGGCGCTGTCCCCGAAGCGCAGCAGCATGTTGAGCCGCGCCACCAGCAGCGACGAGAACGTCTGGGTCGGGAGCCAGAACGCCCAGGCCAGCATCAGAAAGTACAAGCGCCGGTCCGACCACTGCGGCGGGAGCACGAAGCCCTCCGCCGGGAACATCCCCGGAAGGATCAGCGCCATCCACGCGCTGGCGTGCTGCACGATGGTCGACAACGCGGGGGTGATCACCGCGATCATGAAGCCGGCGAACAGGTTCATGGTCATCGCCAGCCAGAACACGCTGCCTTCGAGCCGGTGGTACTCCTTCTCGCCCCGTTGGATCACCAGTTCCCGCACCCCCGCGTCGCGGAGCCAGGTGAACATCGCCGCCGCGGACGCCGAGGCGGCCCACAGCCCAAAGTCCTCTTCGAGCAGCAGGTACCCCAGGAACACCTGCTGTATCAGCGCCCCGCCCTTGGCGATCGCCGTCGTCGCGAGCATCCACGACATCCCCACCCGGACCACCCGCGACATCGAGCCCTTCGGCGCGTCCGCAGCCGAACCGGCCCCCTTCGGAGGGGGTGGCGCCGTGCCGGCGGCACCGAGGCCGGGATCGAAATCGTCGTCGGGTTTCAAGCCATCATCCAAACGGATCGCTGACGCGTCTGTTGCTCGGTCAAGACCTGCCTTCTACACCACTTTCACTCCCACCGAAAGGGGGCCGGGAACATCGGGCCGACATTGGCCCACAGCAGCCACCCCTCCCCGGCCAAAGGCTTATCGGGCCGACCGTCGGTGGCGTTCAGTCTCGCGGCGAACTCCGCGACCCCTGTCGGCGTATCCACGGCTCCCGCGCCGGATTCGGTTGCTCGCTTCCCAGCCTGCTATCCTTCACCGGTCCAGGGATGTCCGAAAAGGAGTTCGGGCAGCGGTCAACGATTGGGAAGAGCAACTGACGTGCCCGGCTTCCGAGTGGCCCGTTTGGACCACCTCCCGACGGCCCGGCACCGCAAGAACGGCCCGGATCGATCCGACATTCACCACCGCCCCCGTGCGTTGAAGGGGGCAACCGCCCGCTGGGAGGTCGCTCGACCGGCCCCGGCGGCGCGGACCGCATCGAAGGACACTCATCCACGGCCTCCAGCGAGGCGAGAGAGGATTCCAGCACCATGGCGAACAAGGAACTGGCGGTTGTGGCGGGCGGCGGCGGCTTCATCGGCGGGCATCTCGCCAAACATCTCCTCGCCCAGGGTTACCGCGTCCGCGTGGCGGACATCAAGCCCATGGACTCGTGGTACCAGGTCCACCCCGACGCCGAGAACCACCAGCTCGACCTCAAGGACCTCGCCAACTGCCGCAAGGTCTGCCAGGGCGCCGACCGCGTCTACCAGCTCGCCGCGGACATGGGCGGGATGGGCTTCATCGAGAACAACAAGGCCCTCTGCATGCTCAGCGTGCTCACCAACACGCACATGCTGATCGCCGCCAAGGACGCCCAGGTCAAGCGGTTCTTCTACTCCTCCTCGGCGTGCGTCTACAACGCCGACAAG
>CAZDYM010000109.1:0-7933 GCA_964509325.1 uncultured Phycisphaeraceae bacterium | reverse complement strand
CGGCGGGGGGGTGCCGGGGGCCGACCTGGTGGCATCCACGCGGAGGACGCCGGGTTGTGGTAGTGCTGTGCTGATGAGGACCCAAGCCCGGGAAGACTGGTTCCCGCTCGACGCGGGCGAGCACGAGCGGCAGATCGAGGCCCTGATAAGGGCGCTCGGGAAGCGCCCGCGGCGTGTGCTGGACCTGGGGATCGGGTCGGGGCGGGCGGCGGCGCCGCTGGTCAAGGCGGGGCACCGCGTGGTCGGTGTGGACAAGGACCCCTCGGCGGTGTGGGCGTGCGCGGCGCTGGACATCGCGTGCGTCCACGGCGACTTCATCGAGACAGGGCGAGCCTCC
Organism: uncultured Phycisphaeraceae bacterium; assembly: GCA_964509325.1. Taxonomy (GTDB): domain Bacteria; phylum Planctomycetota; class Phycisphaerae; order Phycisphaerales; family UBA1924; genus JAFLCM01. The sequence goes on along the minus strand of CAZDYM010000109.1, from coordinate 7,596 downwards.
GCGAAACTGTGGCGCGGCCTTGCGGCGCGGGGGCCGTTTGATGCCGCGGTCTGCCTCGGCAACACGTTCCTGCACGTGTGCTCCCCGGCGGCGGCGGTGGCGCTGATGGCCCGGTTGGCGGGGCTGCTGCCCGGCGCGGGTCGGCTGTTCATTGATGACTTCGCGCCGCTGTGGCGTGAGGTCGCCGAGGGTTACTGGCAGGAGGGCTTCAGCGGCGGCCGCGCGCAGCAACTGGTCTGGGGCGAGGGGGACAACGTGCTGGCGATCCGCAAGGGCAAGCGGGTGCGGGCGCGGTCGTGGAAGCCCGAAGCGGGGGACGAGGCGCTGCGGTTGTGGTCGCGGGGCGAGCTGGAGCTGCTCGGGCGCGCGTCGGGCTGGGCGTTCGCGGCGCGTCCCGGGGAACACCTCGGGGTGTTCTCGCGCGCTACTTCTGCTCCGAGGAAGCCTGGTGGCGGTCTTCGGGGAGGACGTCGTCGGTGATGACGACCTCGACGCGCTGGTTCGGCTGGTGCTCCTGGGCGGTGTAGGCGAGGGGGACGAGGCGGTCGCCGTCGCCGCAGGCCACGATGCGCATCTGCTCCCAGAGGACGCCGTTGCTGGCCATGACCTCGGCGACGGCCATGGCGCGTGCGTAGGAGAGTTGGTAGCCGCGTGCGGTGTCGCGGAAGGTTTCAGCGGCGGAGGCGTTGCCGCGGACCTCGACGACGGAGCGTTTCCCGCGGATGCGGGTGGAGATGTCGACGATGGTTTCGATGGCGTCGGTGGAGATGGAGGAAGAGCCGTCGCCGAACATGACGGTGGCGCCGATTTTCTTGTAATCGGAGGGTCGGACGGACTGGACCTCGCGTTTGTCGCCTTTGGGGGCGTTCTGGCTGGCGTTGCCGCTGGGCTTGGCGTTGCGTTCCTTGAGTCGCTTGATGAGGGCCTGGTCGGCCGGGGCGCTGGAGTCCATCTGGACGGGGTTGTTGAAGGCGGAGCGGATGCTGATGATCATGTCGAGCATGCGTGGGTCGGTGGTGGAGTAGGCGGGGGTGCCGCCGTGCTGCTCCTTGCCGCCGACACCGCCGGTGGTGGGCTCCTTGATGTTCATGGCCATAAGGATGACGAAGAAGCCCATGAGAAGGGCGACGTTGTCGGCGAAGGAGATGAGCCACTCCGGCGCGCCCTCGTGCTCCTCGTGGGAGCCGCCGGCGTGGGCGCCGTGCCCGCCGCCGTGGCCCTTGGCGTGGCCTTGGTCGGTGTGCGCGTCGTGTTTGTGCTCTTCGGCCATGGCGTTTGCTGCGCGGTGCCCGGTGCTTGGTGCTCAGTGCCCGTATTACGCCGCCTTGGCGAGCTTGGCGCGTTCGGTCTTGGGGAGGAAGGCCATCATGCGGTCCTGAGTGACGCGCGGGTTGTCCCCGGCCTGGATGCTCATGATGCCCTGCAGCATCATCTCGCGGCTCAGGATCTCTTCGGAGGACCGCATGGCGAGCTTGTCGCCCATGGGCCCGCACACGGCGTTGGCGATGAGCGCGCCGTACATGGTGGCGCCCACGGCGACGGCGAGCGCCTTGCCCATCTCCTGGATGGTGCCGGTGCCGAGCATGCCGAACAGACCGACCTGTCCGACGAGCGTGCCGACGAGGCCCCAGCCCGGGCCGTAGATCTTGATGAGGTCGAAGAACTTCTTGCCGGCCTTGTGACGTTCCTGCATGGCGGCGACCTCGAGGCGGAGCGTCTGCTCGATCTTCTCCGGGTCGACGCCGTCGATGGCCATTTTGAGGCCGCTGACCAGGAAGGGGTCCTTGATGTCGGCCATGTCGGCTTCGAGGGCGAGGATGCCGTCGCGGCGGGCCTTCTCGGACAGCCGGCCCATGAGTTCGACGGTCTCGAAGGCGCTGATGCCCTTGTGGAAGAGGAAGCGCTTGGTGTAGCCGCCGGCCTGCTTGATCTTCTCCATGGGCAGGGCCATGAAGAGCACGCTGACCGACCCGCCGCCGACCATGAGCACGCCCTCGGATGAATAGAACATCATCCAGTTCCCGTGGCAGATGTGGCTGCACGCCAGGTAGAGGCACACGGTGCCGATCACGATTCCGATGATCGAGGCCTTGTCCACGGGCGCGGCTCCTGTCTGGGTGTCCGACGCGAGGAGCCCTCCGAACGCGATCCGCACGGGTGCCGGAGGGGGCTCGGCGTCGTCATCGACTCGGGGCCGGGGTCCGGCAAGCGGGACGGGCCCGGAAGCTCGCGAGAGGTTGGGCCTGCGCGGGCTCGGGCCCTTGCGACGGGTCGCTGAGCGTCCGGGAACCTCGTCCCCGTTGAGCCCGTCACGCACTACAGTCTCCGGCGTGAAGGACCGATAGCCGAGGCTGGACCCCAGCACCTTTCAGGAGCTCGCTCGTGACGGACCGCTATGACCTGTGCGTGATCGGCAGCGGCGCCGCCGGCCAGCGAGCCGCGGTCCAAGCGGCCAAGCTGGGGAAGCGCGCGTGCGTGGTCGAGCGTGCGGAGGTGGTGGGGGGCGCGGCGATCAACACGGGGACGATCCCGAGCAAGTCGCTGCGGGAGGCCGTGCTGCAGTTGACGGGGGCGCGGCTGCGGTCGTTCCTGGGCGAGAGCGTGCAGATCAAGCAGCGGATCACGATCCAGGACCTGACGGCGTGGACGCAGCAGATCGTGCGGGCCGAGGTCGAGAACTCCCGTGCCTCGCTGCTGCGGAACGGGATCGACATCATCAACGGCGACGGGACGCTGGCAAGCCCCAACAGCGTGCTGGTGGTGCACGGGAGCCAGACGCGGCTGATCGAGGCCGACTTCATTCTGATCGCGACGGGCTCGCGTCCCGCGCGCCCGCCGCACATCCCCTTCGACGGCCACCGGATCATGGACGCCGACCAGTTGCTGCGCATGCCGGCGCTGCCCCGGAGCATGATCGTCGTGGGGGGTGGGGTGATCGGCACGGAGTACGCGTCGATCGCCCAGTCGGTGGGCGTGAAGGTGACGCTGATCGAGGGGCGCCCGCGGCTGCTGGACTTTGTGGACGCCGAGATCGGCGAGGCTTTGCAGTACCACCTCCGTCAGGCGGGGATGACGCTCCGCCTGGGCGAGAAGGTCGTGAGCGTCGAACTGATCGACGCGCCCGACGGCTCGCTCTCCGCGGACGGCAAGCTGGTGCAGGTCATGCTCGAATCGGGCAAGCTGATCCGCGGCGAAACGCTGCTGTACGCGGCGGGTCGCCAGGCCGCCAGCGACGGGCTGAACCTCGAGTGCATCGGCGTGAAGCCCGACGCGCGGGGCAAGATCTCGGTGAACGCGAACTACCAGACCTCGTGCCCGAGCGTGTACGCGGCGGGCGACGTGATCGGGTTCCCCGCGCTGGCCAGCACGTCGATGGAGCAGGGTCGGATCGCCGCGTGCCACATGTTCGGGCGGAAGGTCGAGAGCGTCCCGCACCTGTTCCCCTACGGGATCTACGCGATCCCGGAGATCTCGATGGTCGGCTGGACCGAGGAGCAGCTGACCAAGGAGGACATCCCGTTCGAGACCGGCGTGGCGAACTATCGCGAGATCGCCCGCGGGCAGCTGCTGGGCGACCTCAACGGGATGCTCAAGCTCCTGATCCACCAGGAGAGCCACGAGATCCTCGGGGTCCACTGCATCGGGTCCGGGGCCACCGAGATCGTCCACATCGGTCAGGCGGTGATGGCGTTCAAGGGCACGGTCGAGTACCTCGTGAACACGGTGTTCAACTACCCGACACTGGCGGAGTGCTACAAGGTGGCGGCGCTGAACGGGCTGAACAAGTTGTCGCACGTGTGACGGACCTCGAGCGGGCCCGAGCGTCGGCGATCGGGTCTGAACGACTGCTCTCGGGCTTGCTTCGACGGAAGCGGCTCGCTCACGCTCGGGGCTCGCTGTTGGTGTGTTCCCCCTCTACCATCTCGCGATGCCCGATTCCGACGAGAACACTTTGACCCGGGACGATGTCCGGCGCATCGCGCGGCTCTCACGCCTGGCCCTCACCGATGAACAGATCGAATCGGCCCGCGGGTCGATGGGGGCCGTGCTGGGGCACATGGCCTCGCTGGGCCGGCTCGATCTTGAAGGGGTGGAGCCGATGGTGTATCCGTCCGATATCGAGAACCGCATGGACGTGGACGATCCCCGCCCCGGGCTGCCCACTGAGGCCCTGATGAGGATGGCGCCGGACACGGCCCCGCCGTACGTGAAGATCCCCAAGGTGATCGGCGGCGGTGGGGGCGCTTGACCCGGACCAGTTCCGCAACCGGGGCCCTCACAGGCGATCGCGATCTTCGCCCCCCCGTCCCCTACCCCCCCACTCCCCACTCCCGATTCCCCACTCCCGACTCCCCACCGTTCCTCTCCCGCCCCCGAACCCCGCGATTCTCTCATGACCGACTGGAAGAACATCGCCCCGATCACGCACGCCGAGACCGAGCGGGCCGGTCGGCGCTTTGTGTGGCAGTTGGCGGCGTTTCTGGTGTGCATCCCGCTGGTGATGATCGCGATGCGCGTGTGGATCGCCCCGTGGATTGAGCGGCAGACCGGGCCGGTCAAGGGCAGCCCCTTCAGCGGGCTGGCGGGCCCGGGTGTGGCCGCCACCGCGGACGCGCCGGAGCGCACCGTCACTCTGTTCATCCATGGGATGGAGTGCGCGATGTGTGCCGTGCAGGTGGAGGAGGCGCTCGGGAAGGTCCCCGGCGTCCGGTCCGTGAGCGCGGACTTCGAGAGCGGGAGGACCGAGTTGACGTGCCGGGCGTCGGACCCGGCGGCGATGTCCGCGGCCATCGCGGAGGCGATCAGCAAGACGAAGTACACGATCGCCGACGGGCCGGTGAAGCCGGCTGAAGACGAGCCCGTCGGAGCGGGGCCCGGGGAGGCGGGGTCACCGGGGTCAAGCCCGCCGGGGTGAAAACGGCGGGGTGAAGGCCGCGGGGTGGTTCAGGGGCACGCCGATCCGAAGCGCCCGAGGAAGAAGGTGAGGTCGGCGGTGTTGACGACGCCGTCGGCGTTGACATCGGCGCGGGCCGCCTCGGAGCCGAGGGGCGCGGCGAGGCCGAAGCGGCCGAGGAAGGTGGTGAGGTCCGCGGTGTTGACCACGCCGTCGAAGTTGAGGTCGGAGACGAGCTGGAAAGTCGTTTCGACGGTGTTGTACGGGCCGCCCACCGAGCCCTGGATGACGAGGCGGAACTTGAACTGTCCAACCCCCGCGTGCGACCAGTGCCGCGGGCCGGGATCGCCCTGTGGCACGTTCTGACGGCTGACCGTCAGGGCGGTGGTGGTCTGCCCGCTGGCGAAGAACTGGAAGCGCCCGGGCGCTCCGCTGCCCGGCGGCGCGAGATTGTCGCCCGGCACGATGTCGGTCCACTCGGTGACGTTGGCGGGCGGTGGGCCGCCCCGGTACTGCCACTTGTAGACGAACGGGCCGGTGCCCGTCGCGAATGCGAGCAGCGTCGCGGGCGCGTTCGGGCAGACCAGCGGCGGGATCGACACCGAGCCCTTGGCGGGCAGGAACGCCCACGTGAGACCGTACGTCTGGTTGAGTCCGCCGATCTGCGGGCCCGCCACGTAGCTGTTGCCGACCAGCCGCTCCAGGCGCCACACGCCGCTGACCGGCCGGGAGAACCAGATGTCGCCGGTGGTGGGATGGATGGCGACGTCGTCGAAGTCGTTGAGCGATGGCGGCGAGGCGAACAGCGCGAGGGTGGTGCTGGGGAGCGGGTTGACGAGGCTGCGGACGCGGTTCGACGCGGCGTTGAGGTCGAAGAACAGGTCGCGGGTGGCGTCGCTGCCGACGAAGTCAAAGTCGCTGACCCCGGCGATCGCGTTGGTGATGGAGGTGACCGCGCCGGTGGGGTCGACGAGGGCCAGGCGGTTGGTGCCGAAGCTCCCGAGGGCCCCGCAGGCCACCATCAGCGCGCTGTGCCGAGGCGACCAGTCCATCCCCTCGGCGTACAGGGCGTTGAGCGGTGCGCCGAAGTCCGTCAGCGTGACCTGTTCCGTGACCGGATCGATGAGCATGAGGCGGGAGGGGATATTCGCCGTGCCGTTGTTGTTGTAGATCGTGCCCGCCAGGCGCCCGTCGGGCAACTGGGTGAGGGTGTAGAGCTCGATGGTGTTCGGCGCGGGCATGGGCACGGTCATGTACGGGAGCACCGCGCCGGTCGCCGGGTCGATGACGTGCAGGATCGATTGCCCGTTGCTCTGCGAGGTGGCGCCGATGAGCGACTGCGCCGAGGCCGACGGACCCGACGCGGCGAGGCCCGCCAGGGCCGCGGCGAGGGCGAAAATCGCGGGACGTAAACGGCGGGTTGGTTCAGGTCGGCCGGTCATGGTCTTTCTCCTCCGGCGTGCGTCAGGGCGCGCGCAAGCGAAGTGTACGGGCCGGGCGGCGGGCTCCCGAGGGGGCAACGGGGTATTGCCCGACTCATTTCAGGTGACACGCTGCTGGACGCGGCGGATCAGGGGCTGCTGGAAGAGAACCAAGCCCCACCCGCGGCAGGGGCTCTTGCCGCGGGGTCCAGAGGCTCGGGATGCGGGCGGAGATGGATTATCGGCGGTCGGACCATGACGGCGGGCACGCGGGCTCGGGCTCGTTGATCGCCGCGGGGCTTCAGGGCTTCGCGTGTGGGGTCGGTGCTGCTGGTGCGTGTTGGAACCGGACCCGCACCTGCACCCCGGCGGCCTGGTCGCCGGGGTTCTTCAGCGTTAGGCGGACCAGGCGGGTCTGACTGCGGGCGTCGGCGACGGCGGCGATGGAGGTGATGACGGCGGTGGCTTCGGTGGCGACGGCCCCCGGCGGTGTCGACGCCGCGGGGGCCACGGGTGCGAAGCGGACGGTCGCGGCGTCGCCGACACGGAGCCCGGCGGCGTCGGCCACGGGGGGGTTGACCTCGATCCGCAGCAGGTCCGTCGAGACGATCCGGACCACGGGACGGTTCGGGTCGGCGCTCTCGCCGACCTGGACGGCGACCTCTTCCACGGTGCCCGCGGCGGGGGCGCGGAGGGTCCGCAGCGCGTGCATGGCCTCGGCCTGCTTCAGGGAGAGCTCGGCCTCACGCCGGTCCTGCTGGGCCTTCTGATACTCGAGCCACGAGAGTTGGGCTTTCAGGGTGGCGCGGTCGACCTCGAACTGGCCCGCCGAGCCGCGCGCCAGGGCTTCCTTCACCAGGCCCTCTTCGACCTGGGCGAGTTTCCACTGCTTCTCGGCGGCGTCGACGGCGAGCGTGCTGGCGGCGCGGAGGCGGTAGACCTCGGCCTGGGCGAGGCCGACGGTGTCGTCGAGTTCGATGAGCACGGTCCCGGGCTCGACGCGGTCGCCGGGCTTCACCGAGACCCGCTTGACTTGCCCCGGGACGGTGAAGGCGAGCCTGGCGTCGAGTTCGGGGACGGCGACGCCAATGTGTTCGGTTGCCGGCGTCGCGGGGGCGGTGTGGGTTGGCCCGGCGGGGTTGTCGGCGCGGACGGTTTGGCCGGCGACCGAGCCCCACAGCAGGGCGGCGCCGAGCAGGCTCGCCGCTCGGCTGCCGGTGTGGTTCAGCATCGCGTACCTCCTGGCGGCGGCGTGCGGGCGGGGGCGGGGCCGCGGGGCGG
>CAZDYM010000108.1:0-7948 GCA_964509325.1 uncultured Phycisphaeraceae bacterium | reverse complement strand
GTGAACGGGCGTGATGGGGTTGCGCCGGAAGGCTCCGGGCCGCGGATCAATCCTCGGGCACGTGAGGCCCGGTGACAACCTTGCGGAACTCGGCGCGGAGCTTCTTGGTGACCGGGCCCTCGACCGCGGCACCGATCTTGCGGTCCCCCACCTGGGTGACGGCGATCATCTCCGCGGCGGTGCCGGTGAGGAAGACCTCGTCGGCGGCGTAGACGTCCTCGATGCGGAGCTTCTTCTCGGAGCACTTCACGCCGGCGGCGGGGCACAGGCGGGTCATCACGAACTCGCGGGTGATGCCGTCGAGCATGCCGACTTCGAGTGGGCTGGTGAAGACCTCGCCGCCCTTGACGATGAAGAGGTTGTCGCCGGTGCACTCGCCGACGTAGCCGTCGAGCGAGAGCATGATGGCCTCGTGGCAGCCGGCGTCGATGGCCTCGCACTTGGCCAGGATGTTGTTGAGATAGTTGAGGCTCTTCATGGTGGGGTCGAGGCACACCGTCGGGGTGCGCGGACGCTTGGCGACGACCACCTTCATGCCCTTCTCGTACAGCTCCGCCGGGTACAGCGCGATCTGGTCCGCGATGATGATCATGCTCGGACGGGGGCACTTGCGGGGGTCGAGGCCCAGGGTGCCCACGCCGCGGGTGAAGAGCAGGCGGATGTACCCGTCGCTCAGTTCGTTGGCGGTGATGCACTCGCGCATGGCGGCGACGCACTCATCGGGCGACCAGGGCATCTTCATCCGCAGGCGCTCCGCGTTGCGGTAGATGCGGCGCATGTGGGCGCCGGCCTTGAAGATGCGGCCCTTGTAGACGCGGATGCCCTCGAAGCACCCGTCGCCGTAGAGCAGCCCGTGGTCGAACACGCTGACGGTGGCCTGCGACTTGGGGAGCATCTTCCCGTCGATCCAGATGTACGGACGATCGGCGTCCTGCCCGACGGGCTTGTGGGCGGCGGCGGGCTTGCTGGCGACGGGTGCGGTGGTCATGGGTTCACTCCTTCGGTCTTTTGCCGTGGTGGGCACGGGGGGCCAAGGGGGTCAAGGAGGGGCAAGGGCCTCAGGTCAAGGGCCTCGGAAGGCCCGGAGCGGAGTATAGAGGGGGCCCGCGTGCTCATGAAACGCCGGGGAGCACCGTCGGGTTCGGCAAGAGCCCCGGGAGCGCGAGGAGATTCAGGCGCGCAGCTCGGCGCCGAGGGCGGTCTTCATGGCCGCCATCGCGGCAGCGACCTGCGGGTCGACTTCATCGTGGCGCAGGGTCCGAGAAGGGTCGCGGAATCCGAGGCGGAGCGTGACGGACTTCTTGCCGGGCCCGACCTGCTTGCCCCGGTAGACGCCCACGAACCGCGTCGTTTCGAGCCGTTCCAGCCCCGCACCCCGGACGACGGCGTCGAGCCGATCCCACGCGACGGTCTCGTCGACGACGACGCTGAGATCGCGCTCGATCCCCGGGAACGCCGGCATCGGACGCACCCGGTGCTTGGGCGGGTACAGGCCGACCAGCGCCGCGAGGTCCACCTCGGCGATGCACGCCTTCTCGTCGAGGCCCCACTGCTTCATCGCCTCGGCCGAGGCGAGGGCCAGGTAGCCGGCGGGCTTGCCGTTGATGGAGATGCCGGCGCTGGATGATGGGTCTGCGCCCTTGAACGGAGCGGGCATCGGCGCGAAGTTGATCGTCGGGGCGGGGCCGCCCACGGCGCGCACGGCGTGCTCGATGGTCCCGCGCACGGCGCGGATCGCACGCTGGTTCGCCTCGGCGTCAGTGCCGGCATCGATGAGCAGGCCGAGATGGCGCTGCTGGCGGGTCGTGCGGGCGTGGGCCTTCCCGTCGTCCTCCTCGGCGAAGACCGACGCGAGCTCGAACAGGCGGACGCCGCCGCCGTGCTCGGGCTTTACCTGCGCATCCTGGTTCGCACGCCGGCAGGTGAGCAGGCTGGGGATGATGCTGGGTCGGAGGTACGGCGTGCCCGGTCGGCGGGCCTCGTCCACCTTCAGCGTGCGCAGGCCGGGCGGCGTGAACAGGGCCGCGTGCTCGGGCGGCACGAACGAGAACGTCACCGTCTCGAAGTAGCCCAGCCCCGTCAGGGTGCTCGCCAGCGCGTCGGTGGCCTTCTCCCGGTTCTCCCACGCGCGGGGCTGCTTGATGGAAAGACTCACCGGGATTGATTCGGCCAGCGTGAAGTTGTCCAGGCCGTGGAGGCGGGCGATCTCCTCGATCAGGTCGATCTCGCGGCCGAGGTCGGGACGGTGGTGGGGGATGGTGCAGCTCAGCACGGCCGGCGCGGCGCCCGTCCCACCGCCGGGGCCGACCTCGATGCCCACGGCGTCCAGCAGGCGGCGCACCTCGGCGGGGTCGAGCTCCTTGCCCAGGATGTGCGTGATGCGCTCCGGGCGAAGCGGGACCGTCGCGCGGGGCGCCGGGGCGTCCGCGGTGTCGATGAGTCCCTCGCACAGTTCACCCCCGGCAACCTGGAGGATGAGCTCGGCGCAGCGGGCCGACGCCCACGCAAGATCACCCGCGGCGACGATGCGCTCGAAGCGGTGCGAGGCGTCGGTGCGGATGCCCAGCCGACGCGCGGCACGCCGGATCGTCGCGGGGTCCCACGTGGCGACCTCCAGCAGAACATCGGTGGTCTTGTCCGTGACGCCGGTCTCGAGCCCGCCAATCACCCCGGCGAGCGAGACGGCTCGGCGTGCGTCCGCCACCACCACGTCCGTGGACTTGAGCGCGTGGGTCCGCCTGTCGAGCGCGGTGAAGGCCTCGCCCTCGTGGGCGCGGCGGACAATGAGGCGCCTCCCTTCGAGCGTGTTCAGGTCGAAGGTGTGGCTGGGGTGGCCGATCTCGAACAGGACGTAGTTCGAGACGTCGACGATGTTGTTGATGGAGCGCTGGCCGACGGCCTCGAGAGCCCTGACGAGCCACGCGGGGGAAGGGCCGACCTGGACGCCCCTGATGACCCGCGCGGTGAACCGCGGACAGGACTCCGGGGCGTGGTTGAGGACGCTGGTGATCGAGTCCACCCGAGCAGCCCCGGCTGGGGACTTGGGGTTCGGCGCGGGGGTCTTGAGCCGCCTGCCGGTGGAGGCGGCGAGTTCGCGGGCCAGGCCGAGATGGCACAGGCAGTCGCCCCGGTTGGAGGTGACTTCGACGTCCAGCACCGTGTCGCCCTCGGCCCCCCCGGTGGCCGGGGTGCTGGACTCGATCGGGAACGAGTGCGCGGTAAGTCGTGCCTCGGCCTCCTGCGGGGTGAGGGTGCCGGGGTCGAGCAGGGCGTTCAGCCAGCGGACGCTTGTCAACATAGGGGAGGAGGATAGGTCGGAACCGCGGCGCGGGCGTCACGCCGGGCCGCGTTCTGACCGATAATCCGGGTCGTGATGCCCGACCTGCTCCATCTCGCCGCCGCGAATCAGGGTGCGTCCCTGCCCGGCTGGGATGCCTGGGCGACGCTGGGGGTGATCGCGCTGATGCTCGGGTTGCTGGCGGCGGGGCGGTTCGGGTCCGACATCGTGCTGATGGGCGCGGTGCTCATGCTGGTGCTCACGGGCATCATCACCCCCTCCGAAGCGGTGGCCGGGTTCAGCAACCCCGGCGTGCTGACGGTGGGCTTCCTCTACGTGCTGGCGACCGGGCTGAAAGAAACCGGGGCGATGACGCTGCTCACCTCCGCCTTGCTGGGTCGTCCGAAGTCGGCGGCGGGGGCGCAGGCGCGGCTCATCGCGCCGGTGGCGCTGCTGTCGGCGTTCGTGAACAACACCCCCCTGGTCGCCGCCTTCATGCCCGTCCTGAGCGAGTGGTCCCGGCGGATCGGGGTGCCCGCCTCGCGCCTGTTCATGCCGCTGAGTTTCGCGGCGATCCTGGGGGGCGTGTGCACGCTGATCGGGACCAGCACGAACCTGGTGGTGTCGAGCCTGGTGACGGCGGAGAACCAGAGGATCAGCGCCGCGAACGCACAGCCCGGCGCGTCGCCGACGCCGATGCTGGAGGAGTGGGGGCTGTGGACGATCACGCCGGTGGGGCTCCCGGTGGCGCTCGCGGGGATGGCGTACATCCTGCTGGCGGGGCGGAGGCTGCTGCCGGACCGGGGCGGGCGGGCGACGCCGATCGAGCAGGCGCGCCGGTACATGGCGGCGATGGCGGTCCCGGCGGGCTCGCCGATCGCCGGCAAGACCATCGAGCAGGCGGGGCTGCGCAATCTCCCCGGGGTGTTCCTCAGCCGAGTGGACCGCGGGGCCGAGTCCATCGTCGCGGTGGGGCCGGAGCAGACGCTGCTGGCGGGCGACGTGCTGATGTTCGTCGGGAGCGTCGAGAGCGTTGCCGAGCTGCAGAAGATGAAGGGGCTCACCCCCGCCGACAGCGCCGAGCACACGAGCGCGGGGGGCGGGCGAGAGTACCGCCCCAACATGCGGCTGCACGAGGCGGTGGTCTCGCCCTCGAGCCCTTTGGTGGGCAAGACGATCAAGGAAGCGGGCATCCGCACGCGATACAACGCGGTGGTCGTGGGCGTGCACCGCGCCGGCGAACGGCTGCCGGGCAAGATCGGCGAGATCGAGGTCCGCCCCGGCGACACGCTGCTGCTGGAGGCCCGCCCCGGCTTCGTCGGGGCCCACCGCGACTCCAGCGAGTTCTACCTCGTCAGCGAGCTCGAGGGCGCCGCCTCGCTGCGCCACGACAAGGCCTGGATCGCCGTCGCCGTCCTGCTCGGGACCATCGCGCTGCTCAGTTGGGAGAACCTCTTCCCACCCATGGTGGTGGCGATGTGCTCGGCGGCGTGCATGATCGCCTTCCGCTGCTGCACCGGGCCGCAGGCCCGCGCCGGGGTCGAGTGGCCCGTGCTGATCGTGATCGCGGCGAGTTTCGGCGTGGCGCGGGCCATCGACAAAACCGGTCTCGCGGGGTTCATCGCGTCGCACGTCATCCAGTGGGCGGGCGGGCTCGGGCCGTGGGCCCTGCTGGGGGCGGTCTACCTGCTCACGCTGGGGTTCACGACGCTGGTCAGCAACAACGCGGCGGCGGCGCTGGTGTTCCCGATCGCGCTCGAAGTGGCGCGCGGGCAGGGGCTGAACTTCACGCCCTTCGCCGTCGCCGTCGCGCTGGCGGCGAGCTGCGAGTTCATGACGCCGCTCGGCTATCAGACCAACCTGATGGTGATGGGACCGGGCGGGTACCGGTGGGGGGATTTCATGCGGTTCGGGCTGCCGCTGACGGTGCTGTGCGCGGTGGTGGCGATCGGGGTGACGCCGCTGGCCCTCTCGTTCTAAAGGGGCGGGCCTGCGCGGTGGGTGAACACACGGTGCGGAGGCTTGCAACAATTTGCCCACCGGCGGGTGTGAAGAATTGGACAAGTGAACGTGGTTCGCATGTTCGCATGATGTTTGGATGCCGCTGCCCGGAACCGGGCGGTTTGCGCCGGGTTCGGTCTGGCTTGACGGTGTCACGGCGCGATGCGCGTAAACACCCTCTTTATCGGGCTTTGCGGCGTGAACCCGCCCGCGCGCCGGGCCCCTCGAACGCCGGGAGGAGCGGTTTCACACGACGTGGGCCCGCGCGTTCGGTATGAGGTCTCGAAAGTTCTCGGTGCGATTTTGCATCACGCGAAGGCGCCCCGGACGATACGATGGCATTGTCTTGATCTCTCTCTCCTCCAGCGGGGCAGTGTCTACCGATGCTGCCCTGCTTGTTTTTTTGTGCTCGGACGCCGCTCCGGTCGCCGGGGTAGGCTCCCGTCAGCGATGAACGAAGGCCAAACAGTGCTGGTGACCGGGGCGGCGGGCTTCATCGGGTCGCACGTGTGCGGCGCGCTGCTGGCGCGCGGGGCCCGCGTGATCGGGCTGGACAACTTCGACGAGGTGTACGCGCGGGCGCTGAAGGAGCGGAACGTCGCGGAGGTGCGCGCCGCCGCGCCCGCGGAACGATTCGAGATGGTCGAGGGCGACGCGGGCGATGCGCCGATGGTCGCCGCGCTGATGCAGAGACATCGGCCCGAAGGCGTGATCCACCTGGGGGCGCGCGGCGGCGTGCGCCCCAGCATCGAGACGCCCGCGCTCTACTGCCGCGTGAACATCGAGGCCACGGCGGTGATGCTCGAGCAGTCGCGCCGCTGCCCGAGCGTGACGCGGTTCGTGCTCGCGTCGTCGTCGTCGGTCTACGGCAACCTCTCGAAGGCGCCGTTCAGCGAGACGGACGACGTGAGTTTCCCGATCAGCCCGTACGCCGCCACGAAGCGGGCGTGCGAACTGATGGGCGCGACCTTCGCGCACCTCTACAAGTTGCCGGTGGCGTGCCTGCGGTTCTTCACGGTGTACGGCCCGCGGCAGCGCCCGAGTCTGGCCATCGCGATGTTCCTGGACAAGGTGAGCCGCGGCGAGCCGATCCCCGTGTTCGGCGACGGGACGACCGCGCGGGACTACACCTACATCGACGACATCGTGAGGGGCGTGCTGGCCTCGTACGAGCGGGCGCCGCGGTTCGGGTACCGCGTGTGGAACCTGGGCAACTCGCACCCGGTGAGCCTGAACCAGATGGTGGCGACGGTGTCGCGCGTGGTGGGGCGCGAGGCTGTGGTGGATCGGAAGGGATCGCAGCCCGGGGACGTGGAACTGACGTTCGCGGACCTGTCGCGCAGCAAGGCGGAGCTGGGCTACGAGCCTTCGACGGGCTTCGAGGAGGGGGTGAGAAGGCAGTGGGAGTGGACGCAACAGGCGCTGTAGATCGACCACGTCAGCGCAGATCGTGGGGTGGGTGTCCCGCTCTCCCCCTTGAAGCGCCGCGTGATGCAAGGGCGCCATCTTCCGGACGCGGGCGCGCGTCGCCCGCCGCGCGTCCGGTGATGCAGGTGCGCACGCTTCGCGGGCGCGGAGCGTCCATCGAGCCCTGCGCGCGATCACGGCTTGCGGTCTCGTGCGCATCGCTCGGCGTTCTCCGCGTGTCCGCGGTGAACCCGTCCTGTGCAGCACTACACTGCCACCGTGTTCTCCCCCATCCCTGAAATCCTCGAAGAACTCCGCCGGGGCAAGATGATCGTCCTCGTCGACGACGAGGACCGCGAGAACGAGGGCGATCTGGTGCTCGCGGCGGAGTTTGTCACGCCCGAGGCCGTGAACACGCTCACGCGGCTCGCCGGCGGGTACCTGTGCCTCAGCCTCACCGAGGCCGACTGCGACCGGCTGAACCTGCACCCGCAGACGCCCCACAACACCACCGTGCGGGGCACGCCGTTCACGGTTTCGATTGATGCTCACCCGCGCCACGGGGTCTCCACGGGCATCTCGGCGTCCGACCGCGCGACGACCATCCGGCTCGCCGCCGATCCGAACTCGACCGCGGATGACTTCGTTCGTCCCGGGCACGTCAACCCGCTGCGCTCGCGCGACGGCGGGGTGCTCGTCCGATTCGGGCAGACCGAGGGCAGCGTGGACCTGTGCCGCCTCGCGGGGCTGCGCCCGGCGGCGCTCATCATCGAGATCGTCCGCGAGGACGGGCAGATGGCCCGCCGCCCCGAGCTCGAAGTCATGTGCAAGAAGCACGGGTGGAAGATGTGCTCGGTCGAGCAGGTGATCGAGCACCGCCTGCAGGGCGAGCGGCTGGTGAAGCGGATGGAGCCGGTGGGGGGCGTCCCGATCCGGACCGCCGAGGGGGCGTTCAACCTCATTTCGATGTCGAGCGTGGTGGACCCCTGGCCTCAGTTGGCGCTCGTCTGCGGCGGGGTGGGCGAGCTCGACGCGCGCGGCGTGGTGAAGACGATCGACGAGCCGGTTCTGGTGCGGATGCACCGCGGGAACCTGCTGGGCGATGTGTTCCTGGACCTGGCCTCGGCGAACGAGGGTTCATCGGGGCAGGCCCTGCGGGCCTCGATGCGGGCGGTCCACAAGGCCGGGCGCGGCGCGGTGGTGTACCTTCGGCCGCGGGGCGGTGGCGACCCGTACACGCCGGTGACCACGACGCCCGGCGCC
>CAZDYM010000107.1:0-7981 GCA_964509325.1 uncultured Phycisphaeraceae bacterium | reverse complement strand
GGCGCTGGCGGCGCGGTACTCGCTCACGCCGGGGGCGGCGGTGGCCGTTCGGGCCGACGGGACGGAGCTTGGTCGGTTCGGAGCCGGGACGCCGGCGACGGCGATCGCCGACGCGATCGAGGCCTCGCGGCGCGCGAAGGTGGGGGAGTACAACTTGCCCAGGAAGTCGGGCGTGGCGCTGGACGGGTACGACGCCGTCTCGTACCACGAGGGCTCCGGTCCGGTGAAGGGTTCGGCGTCGTTCCAGTCGCGGTACCGCGGGGTGACGTACCACTTTGCCGACGCCGCACGCCGGGCGACCTTCAACGCCGACCCGGAGCGATACGTGCCGACCTACGGCGGCTGGTGCGCGACGGCGATGGCCGAGGGCGAGAAGGTCGAGGTGGACCCGACCAACTACAAGGTGACCAACGGGCGTCTGTTCCTGTTCTATAAGGGCTTCCTCGGCAACGCCAGGAAGGGCTGGGACAAAGACGAGAAGGGCCTGGAGATCAAAGCGGACACCCGCTGGGAACGGATCTCCGGCGAGAAGCGGTGAGGCGCGCGCACGCGAGCGACCGAGGCCCGACGGCGGGTTGACGGTGTGGCAAATGAAATCCGGCGTCCCCGAGGGGACGCCGGTGCGAGTTGGTCAGTCATTCATCCGCTCTTCGCGCGGGTTACGGCGTGCAGGAGGTTCCGAAGACGCTGAGGAAGAAGACAAGGTCGTTGCTGTCGGTGGAGCCGTCGGCGTTGAAGTCGCCGCCGAAGAAGCCCTCGCCGATGTCGCCGAAGCCGGCGAGGACGTTGACGAGATCGCTGGTATCGACCTGGCTGTCGCCGTTGGTATCGCCGGGGCAGAGCGTCCCGGTGATCTCGACGTTGTCGACGAACCAGTCGTCGAACGCGCCGGCGGTGCCGATGCTGCGGACGCGGAGCTGGAACGCCCCGTGCTTGCCGGCGGCGGGCATGGGCAGATCGACGGCGGTGTAGACCGTTGCGTCGGGGAGGGTGCCCAGGTGGCGGTTCAGTTCGACCCAGGTGTTGGAGGCGTTGAGATACTCGACGATGAGGTCATCGTTGGCGTCGGGGCTCTCGCCGCCGCCGCGGCACTGGAAGTGGTACTTCACCCGCAGGTTGTTGTAGGGGAGCAGGTTGATGCCTCGCGAGGTGATGACGTCGCCGGTGGCGGTGGGGTTGCCGTTGAAGCGGGCGGAGTTGGGCTCGGTGGGCTCGGCGAGGCCGACCGCGTCGATGGTGGCGTTGCCGAACGAGACCCAGTTGGCGGGGTCGAAGGTGGTGGTGGGGAAGATGTCGGAGAAGGGCAGGCCGGCGCTGGCGTCGTTGACGTTGACGGTGACGGTGGCGGGGCTGGAGTCACCGCCGCCGGGAGCCGTTCCGCCGTCGTTGACCTTGAAGGTGAACGAGGTGGAGCCGACGAAGCCCGGGAGCGGCTTGAAGCGGACCTGGTTGGCGGCCAGGATGTGCGGGACGGCGGTGATGTTGCCGCCGGTCTCGATCTCCTCGAGCACGCCGTTGGCGGGCAGCGAGAGGATGGTGTAGAGCAGGGGGCCGCCGGGCTGCCCGTCGTCGCCGCCGGTGAGGGTGAGGTTCGCGCCGAGGTTCTTCGTGATGTTGGCGGTCGAGTTGATCGCGAAGGGCGGCTGCGGGGCGCAGGCGGGGTAGTTGCTGAGGTTGGAGGCGACGAACAGCGGGTTCTGCGAGGTGCTGCCCGAGAGGCCGGCCAGGCCGTCGGTGGCCGCGATGTTGAGGTAGGTGATCGAGATGCGGCCGTCGAAGAACAACGACACCTGGAAGGTGTTGGTGGTGGTCTGGCCGAACTCGACGACGTTCAGATAGGTGACGGTGAACCGGTCGGAGAGCTGCTTGTATGAGACCTGCCCGCCCGAGGAGGCGGGGTTGAGGTCGTCGAAGAGCATCGAGACGCGGGGCGTGTCGAAGTGATCGACGTAGCTCTCGGAGCTGTCGGTGTCCGAGGCGGTGAAGGTGAGGTAGCCGTTGGAGCCGACGAAGACGCTGGGGTACGACACGCCGTAGAGCTTCACGGTCTGGCCGCCGGTGAGGGCGACGTTGAGGGACGAGGTGTCGGTGAGGGCCAGCACGGTGCCGCCGGCGGGGTCCACGGGCAAGACGGAGGCCGGGCTGCGGCAGAGGTTGTAGAACGAGATGGGGTTGCCCGGGGTCCAGGTGAAGGTGGAGTTGTCGAGGTCGTTGGTGCCGGTCGCGAACAGTTCGGTGAAGAAGTCCGGCGCGGGCAGGGTCTGGAAGGTGTAGCACGAGCCGCTGTTGTCGTCGGTGGTGAGGTTGCCGGCGTCATCGGTGGCGGTCAGTTCAAAGAAGTAGTTCGTCTCGGTGGACAGGTTGGTGAGGTTGAAGGTGTGGGTGGTGCCTCGGGCCGAGCTGAACGTCGAGGCGACGGTGCCGCACGCCGTGCCCAGCCGCAGCGACCCCACGGCGGGCTCGCTGGTGTTGAACGAGACGGTGGCGCTGCGGGCCTGCACGTTGCTCACCACGACGTTGGAGATCGAGGCGAACACGCAGTCCACGGTGGCGTTGGCGGTGACGGTGGCGGGGTTGCCCGATCCGTCGTCGGCGTCGTTGTAGGTCACGGTGACGGTGTCGCCGTGGGCCACCGAGAGGGTGGTGCCCAGGTCGATCGTGCCGCTGAAGTTGGCCGCTTCGGGCGCGACCTCCGTCAGCAGGACGTTGACGCCGGTGGGGTTCGAGGTCGAAGACACGTTGACGGTGACGGTGTCGATGACCGTGTCGCTGGTGTTCAGCCCGCAGTCATTGACGCTGATGCCCGCCTGGGCGAAGCACTGGTACACCGAGCGGTTCAGCCCGACGGTGCCGGCGTCGGCGCAATCGACCATCTGAGGCGAGGCCGCGATCGAGAACGGCTGCGGCCCTTCGGGCACCGCGGTGCCGCGCACCTCGACCAGCCACGCGCCCACCTCGGGGTTGGCCACGTACACCTGCTCGATGTTGTCGACGTTGTTGGCCTGGGTCTGGACGGCGGGGAGCGAGGGGTTGCCGCTGAGGCCCTGCAGGGTCCAGGGGAAGGCCTGCACGTTGCTGGGGCTGGTGACGACGAGGTCGAGGTTGTTGATGAGCGAGCCCTGGCCCTGGCCGGCGCCGTTGGGGGTCGAGGGGAAGTCGTCCCACGCCAGGGTGATCTTCAGGGGCTGGACGTTGCCGGGGGGCACGATCACGAGGTACTGGACGGCGCCGCCGTTCGAGACGGTGTCCTCCTTCCAGTTGTCCGAGCGCATCAGGTCGATGGCGGGGATGATGCGGACGGTGCCGTAGCCGAACTGGTTGTCGGGCCCGGGGTTCCCGCGGTCAAAGGCGGTGTGGGCGAGGAAGGTCTTGAGGGTGCTGTTGCGGGGCAGCGGCGTGGAGGGGTACTGGGCCTTGAAGTCCTGCAGCAGTAGGGCGAGCGAGCCGGTGACCGTGGGGGTGGCCATCGAGGTGCCGCTCTTGGTGCCGCTGGCGGTGTCGCTGGCGCTGCCGCAGGAGACGGTGCTGACGCCGGGGGCGGAGATGTCGGGCTTCATGCGCCCGTCGTCCGAGGGGCCCCAGGACGAGAAGGTGGACATGTTCTCGTTGTTACCGCCTTCAACCGCGCCGACGGTGATGTGGTTCTTGGCGCACGAGGGCGGGGCCGTGAGGTGGTAGCCGGCGGGGACGCCGGGGTTGACGGTGTCGAGGCAGCGGGTGCTTTGGCGCTCGTTGCCGTTCGCCCAGACGACGCGGAGCGGGTTGCCGTCCGAGATGCCGGGGGTGCCGCGGACGATCTGGTCGATGATCTGCGAGGTCGTCCCGTAGTCGCCCTGCCAGTCGCAGGGGTAGCCGTTGGTGGAGGTGTTGGTGCCGATGGAGTTGGTGGTGATCTCGGCGCCGTTGTTGGCGACGGCGGCGGAGTAGTCGCCGACGAGATCGCCCGGGAACTGGAACAGGAACCCCTGCACCAGGCCGCCGGACATCTGGAAGCCCGCCGAGATGATGTTGACGTTCGGGGCCATGCCGCGCGGGACGGCGGGAACGGCCGAGTTCGCGCCCACCGTGCACGCGACGTGGGTGGCGTGGTCGCTGACGGTCGAGGTATCGACCGCGAGGATCGTGGCGCGGCCGCCGTAACTCTGGTGCGTGTTCCGCACGCGCCCGCCGTCGTACACCAGCACGTTGACGCCCGAGCCGTCGAGGTTGTACGGGGCGGCCTGGGCGGCGTACGAGCCCGTCCAGTTCCCGGAGTTGGCGTTGGTGGTGGTGAACTGCGGGAGAGGGGCCTCGACCCACTGCACGGCGTCCTGCGACGCGAGGGCCTTCACCATCGAGTTCGGCAGCGCCACAATCATGAAGTTCGCGCCCGCCACTTCATCCAGGATCTGCGCGCCCAGACGCCCCACGGTCTCGCGGGCCTCGACGGCCATGTCGGTCCCGCGGTGGAACACCACGTTCACCGCCACGATCGGGTCGTTCAGGCGGTCGGGGTCGATCAGGTCCTTGTCCTGGCGTCCCTCGACCACCATCCAGTCGTAGACCCGCTCCTCCATCAGGTCGCGCTGGACCTTGGCGTTGAAGGGGATGGGGGCGAGGCTGCGGAGGCCGGTGATGGCCGCCTCGCCGCGCGCGTCTTCCAGACCGGCGATCGCTTCGGGGGTGACGGTGGCGAAGAAGGTGGTGCCGCCCAGGTACGCGCCGAGAGCGACGCCCTTGGCCGCGAGGTTCGCCCGCTGCTGTTCCCCGGGGATCGCGTCGAGCTGCACGAGCACGCGCTTCCGCTCCGCACCCTGGAGTTCATTCATCAAGGTGGCGCGCATCTGCGCGTTGGTCATCGGCAGCATGCGGGTGGTCCCGCCGGCGTGCCATTTCAGTTCGGCGTTCGACTTCGGGGCGGCGGCGGACGCGACGGGCGAGACACCCATGACGGTGCCGGCCGCCAGCGCGAGCGCCAGCATCCCCGTGCGCAGACGGGTGCGTTCGGTGTGGGCGGGAACGACTTGCATGAAACCGATCCTCCTTCGGGAGCGAACAACCTCGGGTCGGCGACCTCGCTGTCGCCGTTGAAGACGCGACCGGCGGCAACCAACGCAGTCCCGACCCTGCCCGAGTGGCCCCCAAGGGCCGACGGGCGCGACCGGAACACGCCGGGAACACGTCTCCGGGAAAACACTCGCCGAACATCACCAACAGGTCAAGAGACTTCCCGCAAAAACCCGACGCTTCCGGCTCGCAAGCCTGACCGATTCTGGTCACGCTCCCGATTCACGCCCAAGCGGAATCGATCTGAGCGCCGCGGAAAACAAAGGGGCCCGCCTCGATCGGGCGGGCCCTGGGTGAATCTTCATGCGGTCCGAGAACGGGGTTTCGCGGCGGACGCGCGCCGCCGCCGGCCCGCTTACTTGCCGATCACCTCGATCAGTTCGACCTCGAAGATCAGCGTGGCGGCGGGCGGGATGACCGGCGGCCGACCCTGCGCGCCGTACGCCAGTTCGTAGGGGATCACGAGGAACCGCTTCGAACCGGCCTTCATCGCCCCCACGCCCTCGGTCCAGCCCGCGATGACGCCGTTGAGCGGGAACTCGGCGGGAATGCCCCGATCCACCGACGAATCAAACTTGTTCCCGTTCACCAGCCAGCCGGTGTAGTGCACCTTGACCCGATCGGTCGCGACGGGCTGGGCCCCCTCGCCCGCCTGGGTTTCGACCGACCACAGGCCTGTGGACGACTTGGCGCCCGGCGTCACGTCCACGCCGCGCGCTTTGAGGAAGTCCATCGCTTTCGTGAACTGCTCCTCGGGCGTGCCCAGCGCCTTGCCCATCTCCGCGAACGCCTGCCGGCCCGCGTCCTCGATCTTTTTCTTCGCCTCGTTGCGCCGGGCCAGGTCGGCTTTCGCGCCCTCGACCGAGGCATCGGCCGCTCGGACCGCGTCGGCCAGGCCCTCGCCGCTGATCCGCTCGACCTTGGTGATCACCACCGGCTCCGCCGGGGCCGGCTGGTTGCCCACGGCCCGCTCCGGGATCGTCGGAACGGCCTTGATCGCGTCGACCACCCCGGTGCCCGCGATGACCTTGCCGAACACCGCGTAGCCCGCCCCGCCGTAGCTCTGGGCCGTGACCTGGTCCTCGGCGTCGAGGCGTGGGTTGTCCACGGTGTTGATGAAGAACTGGGCGGTGGCCGAGTGCGGATCGTGCCGGCGCGCCATGGCGATCGAGTACTTCACGTTCTTGAGGCCGTTGCCCCATTCGTTCTGAATCGGCGCCTCGGTGGGCTTCTCGATGTATCCCAGACCGAACCCGCCGCCCTGGATCATGAAGTTGGGGATGATCCGGTGGAACACGGTGTTGTCGTAGTGCCCCTTGTCGGCGTACTTCAGGAAGTTGGCGACCGTGATCGGGGCCTTCTCGGCGTTCAACTCGATGACCATCTCCCCCATGTTCGTGATCATCTTGACATGGACGACCTTCTCCGCCGCGGGCACCGGGGGGGCGGCATCCGCGGGGGCCGGTGTTGGGGCGGGCTGCGGCTGGGTGTCCTGGGCGAAGGCCGCGGAACCGATCAGAGCGGCAAGCGCCGTGAGCAGCGCGGCGGGCTTGCGAAGCGAGGGAGCGATCATGCGTTGGATCCCTGGGGGAGGTCTGCCGCGGCCAGTCCGACACGCCGGAACCGGCTCCGCGGCAAAAGGCCGATGATCGTACCGCGGAGCCCTCCGCCCGTTGAAACTGGAGAGGGTGGTCAAACGCGGCGGAATGACCGAATACAATCCAAACTTATCGAGTCCACCCGGTGAAGTCGGAAATGGGCATCCCCGGACTTGAACCGGGAACACCCGCATTTTCAATGCGGTGCTCTACCAATTGAGCTAGATGCCCGACGCCGGAAAGGTAGCGTGGTCGGGGGCCGGAGGCAAGGCAGGGGTTTGGCCGGGCCGTCGCAGCATCGGGGCGATGAGGGCCTGGGAGACTTGAGAAAATAGGAGACTCGGAACTTGTTTGGCGGCCCAGGCCCGGGAACTTCGGAGCAATCACGGTCCTCGCTGCCGCCCGACCGGAACGGTGGACCCCCGGGCCTCTCGGAAGTTCGACCTTACCGGTTGCAATCTCCCCGCTGGCCGAACGTTTCGCCGATGCATGGCGGCGATGAACCTGCGGGAACGAATCACGCCCGCCGATGCCGGGGACCGTGGCCCCGTCGGTGATGCCTCTGGGCACTCGGGCGGAGGGGAAGACGAGATGGGCCGGCCCGAGGGTGCCGCGGAACTCCCCGCTCTGCTGGCCGCCGCCGGGAGGGGGGACCAGGATGCGTGGCGGCGGCTCATCGGCCTGTACGGCCGTCGCGTGTTCGCGCTGGTGAAGTCTCGGGTTCGCAGCGAGCACGTGTCCGAGGAGATTACCCAGTCCGTGTTCGCCACTGTCGCGTCCAAGTTGAGCAGCGGGTCGTACGGCGAGATGGGCCGGTTCGAGGCGTGGCTGTTCCGCATCGCCATGAACCGGGTGCGGGACGAGGCCAGGCGCGCCCGCCTGCGACCGGCGGCGACGGACCCGGAGTCGATCGAGCAGTCGGCGCCGGCGCGGCCCTCGGCGGCTCACACGCCCGACGAGCGAGCGCTGAACGATCTCCGCGGGGCGTTGGAGGAACTGCCCGAAGCGGACCGCGAAGTGGTGGAACTGCGGCACCACGCGGGGATGAGTTTCAAGCACATCGCGGACCTGCTGAACGAGCCGCTCGGCACCGTCCTGGCCCGGCACCACCGGGCGCTGCGGAAACTGAAGGAGATGCTGGACGGATCGGCGGCGTCCGAGGGTGCCGCGAATCGTGGGGAGAGCAACCGATGACCAACGAACATTCCAGAACGCGCGACCATGACCCAACCTTGCCGGCCGACCTGGCCGACGTGAGCGGCATTCTGGACCGCGCCGGCGCCGCCGAGCGGGCCGGCGCGCCGCGCGGGCTCGAAGCCCGGCTCTTCGACGGCACC
>CAZDYM010000106.1:0-8036 GCA_964509325.1 uncultured Phycisphaeraceae bacterium | reverse complement strand
GACGGAGCCCGTGGCGGCGGAGCGCAACCGGCCGGCGCGGTCGGCGCTCCGAGCGTGGGCGGTCAGTTGGGCTTGGCGGCGGGAGCGGGGGGGGCGGGGGGGGCGGCGCCCATGCCCGAGGCCTTGAACTCGTTGTTCATCTGGGCGGCCACGGCGTCGGAGATGTCGATATCCGGCGAGGCGAACATCACGCGCCGGTTCACCATCGCGGCCTGGGCCTGCTGCGGCGAGGCGTCCTCGGGGATCTTCTCCATGCTGTCGTCCACGACCACCAGGTCGTAGCCGTTCTTCTTCGAGAACTCCGCGGTGGCGGCCCCGATCTTCTCGTACAGATCGACCTGCAGCGACTTCTTCTTCTCCTCGGCGAGGAGTTTGGCGGCCTGGGCGTCGGCCTGCAGACGGGCGGACATGCGGAGCACCTCCTCGCGCTTGGCGAAGTACGACGGGGTGTTCTTGGGCAGGATGTTCAGTTCGTCGCGGGCCTGCTTGAGCTGCTTGCCGGTCTCGTTGACCCCGTCTTCGAGGTTCTTGAGGAAGGTCTCAAGCTGGCGCTCGCGGAAGGTTTTCTCTTCGAGTTGGTCCAGGACCTTGTTGAGGTCGATGGTGCCGAGCTTGCCGCCCGCCGCCGCCGCCGGTGAAGCGAGGGCGAAAGCGGCGAGGGCGAAGACCACAAGCGAGACGAGCATCGGGAGCAGCTGCGGGCGTGCCATGGAGAGATCCCTGGGAGAGGTTGGAGCAAAGTCGCACGATTCACACCGACCGGGGCTCGGGGGCCCGGGCCGGGCGGGGGAATGGTACCGGCGATTCACTGCCCCAGCGCCCGGAGCACAACGGTGGCGTACGCCCCGCGGGGGAGGGTGAAGCGGAGTGTCCGTTTGAACAGGCCGCTGTTGGGGGCGGCGAGGTCGTCGGGCCGCGGGTCTTCGATCTGGAACGCCGAGGCGCGGACGAACAGGGGCCTGAGGGCGGCGCCGAACGCGGGGCGGCGCAGGCCGGGGATGACCAGCGCGTCGGCGGTCAGGCCCTGTTGTTTGAGGACGTTGGCGAGGATGGGGCCCCAAGGCTCGTGGAGGACGATGCCGGGGGCGGGCATGGGCATGGTGAGGTGCTCGGTGGCGTCGTCGATGAAGCGGGCGCGGGGGAACAGCATCGCGCCGAAGTCGTCCCCCGCCTGGGCGTGGATGGGGGCGGGGTCCAGTCGCTCGGCGAGATCGGCGGCGGCGCGGTTCCACAGCCAGGATTGGTACGCCTCCACGCAGATCTGCTGGGTGAAGGCGGGGAGCGCGGCGAAGGCGTCGCGCATCGTGCCGCCGCCGCCCCCGGCGGCGAGGACCTCGATGCAGGCGCGCTCAGGTCGGCGCGGGAGGATCTCGAGGAGGCGGGGCCAGTTTCCCCAGTGCTCGGCGCAGGCGCGGGTGAAGGCGCGCCAGGGGCCGTGGTCCTTGCGGGCCGGGGTGGCGATGAGCAGTTCGAGGGCGGTTGCAAAGTCGCCGCGGAGCAGGGCATGGGCGGCGAAGCCCCGGTGGTGCCGGGCGGAGCCGAAGCGCTGGTCGCTGACGTAGTTGGCGATGAGCAGTTCGGTGCCGGCGGCGGCGCCGGTGGTTGCGGCGAGCGCGGCGACCCGCTGCGCGAACACGCCGGTGTGCTTGCGTTGGAGCCGTCGGACGACGATGGTGAAGTCGTTGGCCTCGACGCACTCCGCCGAGACGGCGTGGGCGGCGAAGCCGAGCAGGCGGGCGCTCCAGTTGGGGCCGGAGAGTTCGGTCGGCGGAGCGAACGCGCCCCGAGCATGAGCGGACGCGTCTGGACCGCGCGGCGCCCGTCACCGGCGGCGCGGCCTCGCGGGCCGAGGCCGGCGCTGACGAGCTGGCGGGTGTGGGCGTGGCGGTCCTTCAGGCCGGCCCACGCGACGGCGCCGGGCTTGAGGCCCAGGGCCTTGGCGAGAAAAGCGCAGGCGTCGGGGGTGGTGAGGCCCTGCTTGGTCAGTTCGTACCAGGCGAAGGGAAATCGCCCGGCGGAGATGGGGCCCGGGGTGTCGCGGAGGGATTCGAGCGCAGGTCGGGAAGGGCGTTCGTGGACGAGGAAATCGCCGGGGATTCGGCGGATGGTCATGGGGCGATCGTAACGAACGGACCCGGGGGGTCGGCGGCGGGTGGGAAGAGGTGGGTGGGGGGCGGCGGGTGGGGAGAGGTGGTTGGGAGGCGGCGCCGTTCCGCCGGTGCGGAGAACCGTCCGGTGCCGAGACATCCGGCCAAATTGAGGTTCCGAACGAGCCGAGATTCCAAGGACACGTCCGCCCGGCGATACTGCCCGGGCGCGGCGGCGACGTCGGCTTTCCCAGTGTGTCGCGGGGTTGATCGAGGGTGATCCGGATGTGTTCCATCAGAACTGTGGCGTTGGGCGCGGCGCTGCTCGTGTCGGCGTGCGCCCCGGAACGGGCCCCCGCCGCGCTGCCCGTCGGGTTCATCGAGACGGTGATCGACGTCGACGTGAACCAGCCGGTGGGTCTGACGTTCTCGTCGGCGGGCCGGATGTTCATCTGGGAGAAAGAAGGGCGCGTGTGGATCGTGGAGAACGGGGTGCGCCTGCCCACGCCGCTGATCGACATCAGCGAGGAAGTGGGCAACTGGCGCGACTTCGGGCTGCTGGGGTTCGCGGTCGACCCAGGCTACGAAACCAACGGCCGGTTCTATCTCTCGTACGTGGTGGACTACCACCACGCGAAGAACTTCGGGACCCCGGCGTACAACCCGAACGCGAACGAGTACTTCCGCGACACCATCGCGCGGGTGACACGCTACACGGCCAACGCGGGCGACGGGTTCCGCACCGCCGACCTGTCGTCGCGCGCGGTGCTGATCGGCGAATCGCTGACCACCGGCATCCCCATCCTGCACCAGTCGCACGGCCCCGGCGCGCTGCGCTTCGGCAACGACGGCTCGCTCCTGGTCTCAACGGGCGACGGGGCGAGCTTTTCGGTGGCGGACGACGGGGGGCCCATCGACGGGTCCTCCAACACGGCGCTGCTCGACGGGATCATCACCCCTTCGCAAGACGTCGGCGCGTACCGGGCGCAGCAGGTGAACTCGCTGAACGGCAAGATCCTGCGGATCAGCCCCGAAACCGGCGACGGGTTGCCCGACAATCCGTTCTTCGACGCGGCGGCCCCCCGAGCGGCGCGGTCGCGGGTCTGGGCCCTGGGGCTGCGGAACCCGTTCCGGTTCGATGTGCGCCCGGACCTGCACGCGCGGGGGGGTCAAGGCGGGGGCGAACGCGGGGGCGAGGGCGGTGGCAAGAAGAGTGGACGCGAGGGCCCTGAGCGGCACGCCGGGCCGGGCACGATCACGATCGGGGACAACGGCTGGAACGTGTGGGAAGAGTTGAGCGTTTCCACGGCCCCTGGGCAGAACTTCGGTTGGCCGCTGTTCGAGGGCCACGACCCGCAGCCGCTGTACCAGACGCAGCAGACGGGGAACCCCGACGCCCCGAACCCACTGGCCGGAGGGGGGTGCGCGGCGTTGGTGCCGTTCGCCTCGCTGTGCGTGCAGGAGGTTCAAGGCGCGGCGAGTTTTCCGAACCCGTGCAACCCGGGCGTGCCGCTGCCGGGCACGCTGAACCTTTTCGAGCACGCGCGACCGGCGATTGACTGGCGTCACGACGGCGGCCCGGCGCGGGTGCCCACGTTCGACAACGGGCTTGCCTCGACCTCGAACCTCGGTTCGCCGGGCTGCCCGGTGATCGGGACGGGCTTCGGTGGGAACTCCTCCATCGCCGGGGCGTGGTACCCGGACGCGGGGCCGTACCCCTCCCTGTGGCGCGGGGCGTACTTCCACGGCGACTTCGTGGCCGGGTGGATCAAGGCCTTCGTGTTCGACCAGAGCGACAACCTGGTTTCGGTGCGCGACTTCGCGGGCAATGAGTCGTTCTCCGGCCTGGTGTGCATGGCGGTGAACCCGGCGGACAACCTGCTGTACCTGATCCGGTTCGACTTCGGTGGCGGGTCGCAGATCATCCGGATTGACTACGTGTCGAACCTCCCGCCGGTGGTGAACGCGGCGGTGGTGGGGAGCAACTTCGGGCCTTCGCCGCTGACCGTCCAGTTCTCCAGCGCGGGGACAAGCGACCCCGAGGGCTTGCCGCTGGAGTACTTCTGGGATTTCGGGGACGGTTCCCCGGTGTCGAACCTGGCGAACCCGTCGCACACGTTCACCGCGCCCGGGTCGGGGCCGGCGCGGTTCGATGTGACCTTGACCGTGCGTGACGCCGGGGGGATCGAGCGGAGCAGGACGCTGATCGTCTCGCCCAACAACACGCCGCCGATGGTGACGATCACCAGCCCGGTGGACGGATCGGAGTTCCCGCCCGCGGCGAGCACCAACGTCCCGATGACGGCGGATATCGGCGACGCCGAGCACCCCGCCGACCAGCGCGCCTGCGCCTGGCAGGTCCTCCTGCATCACAACACCCACGTGCACCCGGAGCCGGTGGACAGCAACTGCTCGACCAGCGCCCCGGTGAGCGGCGCCCACGGCGCCAACGACGAGGTGTTCTACTTCGAGTTCATCCTGACGGTGACCGACGCGCACGGCCTCTCAACGGCGCGGAGCGTCTCGATCTTCCCCGACCTGCCGGAGTGCGTCGGCGACATCAACCGCGACGGGTTCACCGACACACGCGACCTGGTGCGGCTGCTCGGATCGTTCGGGCAGGCCGGCACCCTCGGGCTGGCGGGCGACCTCAACTACGACACGGCGGTGAACACGCTCGACCTGATCCTGTTCCTGGGGGACTTTGGGTGCGCGGAGCGGTGACCCCGCGCGCGACGCCCTCCCCGCCATCCCCCCCCACCATCACCCCCTCACCACCCCCGCCACCGCCCTCCCCACCGCCCTCCCCACCGCCCTCCCCACCGCCGCGAAACCCGAGCGTGAGCGCGCGGGCCGCGTCAACCGGGGCATCCCGGGCGGCGCGCCGCGTCCGTGGCAAGCCAACGACGAAAAAGCCGGGATCCCGGCGAGGAGCCAGGTCCCGGCACACACAAGGTCTGGGTTGTTCGTTCGCGATCAGCGGCGCCGGCGAAGGGCCGTGAACGCCGCGCCGGCGAGAAGCGCCGCGGGCGCGGGCGCGGGGACCTCGATCGGCTCCGAGTAGATGAAGTCGTCCATGACCACGATGTCGGTCGGGCCGGCGTCGATCACGCCGGGCCCCATCGGGGTGTTGCCGCTGGTGATGCGGACCCGGGCGACGCGCTCGCCGGCGTCGAAGCGGGCGCCGACGAACGACAAACCCTTGTCCCGCGGGGTGGCGAAAACCGTGTGGAGCAGGTTGCCCGCGAGGTCGAAGAACTCCAGGAAGGTGTCGGAGTCGCTGTTGACATCGGCGAAGACCGCGCCGAAGGACGACACGGTCGCGGGGGTGCCGGGCGAGGAGGGCACGAAGAAAAAGACGTCCATCACGGTCGAGCCCTTGACGGCGAAGAGCCTCTCGGCGCTGAAGGTCTGGAACTCCGAGGCGTACGAAGGGTCGATGTCGCCGAACCGCGGGGCGGTGAAGTTGGCGGCGGCGGCCCGCTGGCTGAGCAGGAAGCCCGCGCCGGTGGTGGTGTAGACGTTGCCCTGCTTGACGTTGTTGTTGAAGAAGTCGTTGGGCATGAGGTTGGGCGAGACGAAGGGGTCGGTGGCGGCGCCGCCGTCCCAGGTGATCTGGCGGCGGCCCGACGCGTTGGGGCCCGAGCCCGGCGCGTTCACAGGTCCGCCCACCGCGCTGCGGAAGTTGTCAACAAAGGGGGCAAGCCCCGCGGGGTCGGCGCCGACGCCGCCGAAGGAGACGACCGCGGCGCTGGACACCCCGGCGGCGCCGAGGAGCATCGCGAGGGCGGTGATGGGCTGGTTCATGCTGCTGTTCATGGGTGAAACCTCTTCTGTGATGTGAAACACGTTCGGGGAAGAATGAGGGACAACGTCGCCCCCTTGCTCGCGCTCGGGGTTCGTGGTTTGGTTCACTTGGCTCGCCGCGAGAGGGCGCGGGATCCCCTTGGGCCCTGCCCAGTGGGCCGCCGAGAGGAGTCGGGTTTGACAAGGGAGGTCCCGCCGAGCCACGCGAGTTCCCCGGCTTCCCCCGGGGGCCACCCCGCGTACTCAAGGGTGGGCGAGGGTTGTCTGGGGTCTTCGAGGCCCGTGTGCTCGCTCCGACGGGTGGAGATGTCGCGCCGCCGGGCGGGGCTTGCGGGCGATGCACAAAAAAACGCGCGTCGATGAAAATGACACGGGGGGCCCCGGAAGGCCCCCCGCGTTCGTCGTCCTTTCGGATGTTCGACGGTGAAACTCAGTCGGGGATCGGGACATCGGCCAGGCTCTGGCTGGGCTGCGCCGGGGCGGGCCGGCTCGCGGCGTTGCGGCTCAGGCGCTGGGCCATGCGGATCTGGGCGGCGGCGCGGTCGAGATCGCGCTGGAGCACGCGCCGCTTGTTGCCCTTGGCATCCGCGAAACGCTGGTTGGTGCGGGTGCCGACACCCTGACGCTGCTTCTTGCTCTTCTTCGTGGGCTTGGCGGCGGGCTGGTCGTTGCCCGAGGCCGCGGCGGGGTCTCCGGGGTTCTGAGCGACGGCGTCCGGGTTGGGGTTCTGGGACGAGGCGCCGTCGCCGTTGTCCGGCGCGGCGGTGCCCGCTTGGGTCGAGCCGGCGTTGCTGCCCGGCGGGAACGGGCTGCCGGGGATGGAGGTGTTGGTGTACGTCCCGGTGTTGCCCGAGGAACTGGAGCCGCCCGAGTTGGCCTGCCCCGTGGAGTTGGGGTTGCTGGTGGAGCCGGGCGGGGGGGGCGGCGGGGGGGGCGGGGTGGTGTTGCCGTTGTTGTTGGCCTGCGAGCCGCCGCCGGGGGGCGGCGGGGGCGGGTTGCCGCGGTCGGGCTCGGGCGGGTTGAACTGACGGTCCACCTCGGAGGACACACGGGTCAACAGGTTCGAGAAGTACTGCGCGTAGTCGTTGACCTCCTGCTGCCCGTCGACGTACTCCCAGTAGATGACGGCGTCGGCGCCCTTCTCGCGCGGGATCGTGAGCATGCGCCGCAGGTCCGTCTCGTTCATGAACTGGTCGCCGAAGGTCGGGTTCATCGAGTGGTAGCGGGCCCACACGAACGCCGCCACCGGGCGCGTGCCCGCCTGGCGGCGTGAGAGGCCCACCAGGTTCTGCATGTAGTCGGGGTAGAACTCGGGCGGCGCGTAGGCCCAGGGCGCCGGCCGCGTCGGCGACATCGGGTACACCGTGTACGCCACGGGGAAGAACGCGGTCTGCGCGTCCCACAGCCACTGCATCTTCGCTTCGTTCGCGCCGGTGTGGTGGTCGCGCGGGTACCCGTAGTAGCCCCACTTGGCGTTGGGACGCATCGACTTGGCCGTGTTGATGGTCTGAAGGAAGAAGTCCTTGGCGGCGCGCTCGTGCTCGCTGATGGCCAGCTGCTCGACCTGTTCGTTGGTCAGGTTGGCGTACTGGGCGCGGATGATGTTGCGGTTGATCTCGCGGTACTCCTCGGGCGTGTGGACCCAGAGGCAGTCCCAGTCCTCGTAGTCGATGACGGCGTAGCCGTCGAAGTTGACCGGGACGAAGCGGTTGATGTCAGACTGCAGCTTGGCGAGGTGGGCGTTCATGTCGCACGCCAGCGGGACCGCGCCGTTGTAGGGCTGGCCCTGCCACATCTTCGGGTACATCCCGGCCTGGAAGTTGTACAGGACGATGACGCGGTCCTTCTTGATCGTGGCGGGCAGCACGCTCTTGACCTGCGGCTCGTCGGGCCCGAAGGCGCCCCACAGCTGCTCGAAGGGGCGCGAGGCGGGCTGGGCCGCGGCGCCGGCGGCGCACACGAGGCTCGTCGCCGTCATCACCAATCCACGGAGGCAGGCTCGAAGTGTCATGTGGGTCGTCCTTGCTGCGCTGAGTGGGAACGCCGGTGCGTCCCGGTCGTGTCGCCCGCGTCCCCCCGGGGACTGTTCGGGCCTGAGGCGTTGGCTCGACATCCGATGCCGAAAGTCCATCGACTCTCGCA
>CAZDYM010000105.1:0-8089 GCA_964509325.1 uncultured Phycisphaeraceae bacterium | reverse complement strand
TCCGCGGCGATCCAGCCGCCCTCCGAGTCTCACCTGGTGGTCGGCATCGAGCCGGAGTACGAGTACCCCGCCACCACCGTCGAGTTCAAGCCCGGGTCGCGGGTGATGGCGTGCAGCGACGGCGTGGTCGAGCAGAACAACCCATCGGGCGAGCAGTTCGGACGGGAGCGATCCATGGCGTGCTTCAGCGAGACGACGAACCCCGGCGACGACGTCGAGGAGATGGTGCGCCGCGTGCTCGAGTACGCCGCCACCGACGCCCTCTCGGACGACGTCACCGTAGCGTCCGCCGAATGGACGCCCTGATCGGCCGCGGCACCCGATCCGTCCCGCTATTTCCCGAGCATGATGAGCAGGTTCTCGGCGATCTCGCGCGCGGCGTGGAGGTACCTGGCGCCGCCCTCGCGGTGCATGAACGCCGGCGCCACCGAGGCCATCAGCAGGCGCCGCACGTTGGCCAGCCCGGCGTAGTCGTCGGAACAGTCCAGCCCCTGCGCCCGCCGGGCCTTGGCCAGCAGCGACACGGGTTTGGCCCCGTCCGTCACTTCGGGCCGGCCCCAGAACTGCCTCTCCAGATACACCGCGTCCTCCACCCAGTGACCCGGGTGGACCTCGGCAAAGTCCAGCAGCACCATCCCGGGCGGGCCCCACGGCGAGCCCTCGGGGCGGACCATCGCGTTCCCCGGGTGCAGGTCGCCGTGGCACCACGTGTTGATGGGCCGGCGGTTCCAACGCTCCACCAGCGACGGGAGCGCCCGGTGGGTGTGCTTGATGAGCGCGGCCCACTCGCTCTCTTCCTTGGGGTGGTTGGTCTTCACCGCCTCACGCGCCTTGCCAAGCAGGAACTCCCAGTTGAACGGGCTCTCCGGCGGGGCGAGCGGGAAGCGCTCACCCGCGTGCCGGTGAACCTTCGCGGCCGACTCGGCCAACTGCTGGAACACGCCCTTGTGCATGGCGGCGGCGAGCGGGTTGCCGGGGAGCCGCTCCATCACGACCCACGCGAAGTCGTACCCGCCGAGTTCCATCCCGTGCAGCAGCACCCGCGGGGTGGGCGCATCGGTGGCGGAGAGTTCGGCAAGGAAGCGGTGTTCGCGCGGTCCGATCGGGAGTTTGACCACCACGTCGCGGACGCCGTGACGGTCCGAGACGTGCTTGGCGTAGGCGGTGGCGGCGCCGCCGCGCTGCCAGTCGGTGCGGAACCACCGGACGTCCTGGAGGGTCCCGCCGGCGTCGGAGGCGGCGCAGAGTTCACGGAGGTGAGGTTCGAGAGCGGGGCCGAGGTCGTGCGAAGAGGCCCCCAGCAGGAGGCCGGCGCCGAGGGTCGGAGAAGGTGTCCGACCGGCGCTCATCCGGGCTTGGCCTCCGTGGTCATGCCGGGATGGTACCGCGCGGGGCCCTGGGTGGAAGAGGCGGGTTCGCGGAGGTCGTCGGCTGCCCGGCGGCGCGATCCGTCAGGCCCCGGGGTTCTCGGCGAGGCGTCGATGACGCCCTCCGCCGTGACCACCCACACCCGGTCGGATCTTTTCGGACGCAGGACCCCGAGGCCGGTGAAGCGTCCGAAGGCGGGGAGGATCAGGACGTGCCCGCGTTGGAAGAAGCACGCAAGCCGCGCGCCGTCCGCCGCGCCGCGGAGCACCACGCCGGGGTGGACATGCCCGCAGAGGGTCGGGATGCCCGGGCCCGCCTCTTCGGGGGCATGGACGAGCGAGAACGGCCTGCAGGTCCAGCCGGGATCGACGCATTGAAAGTCCCACCGGGCAGGCGGATCGCCCGAGGCCCGGTCGTGGTTGCCCCGGACCAGCGTGGCGCGGAGGTTTGGTCGGCGTTCCCTCCACGACGAGATCGCGCCCTCGGTCTGGGGTATGCGTCCCGTCGGGGCATGGAAGAAGTCGCCGAGGAAGATCAGATGGGCCGGATCGAGCGCGGCGCACAGCCATTCGAGCCGCTCGACATCCGATCGGGTGATGGTCTCGGGGACGGGAACCCCGGCGTGCCGGAACGCGGCGGCCTTGCCGAAGTGGGTGTCGGCCACAAAGAGCGTCCGGGCGCGGGGCCACCACGCCGCCCGCTCGGGGAGCAGGGCGAGCGTCTCGCCGGCGAAGTCGATGCTGAGCGTCAACGCCGACTCTCCGTGGCGCGGGCGGGTCCTTGAATCAACGGGTGGTCCGACCGGCCGCCTGGAACTCCCCGACGTACTCAAGGGTGCTGCGCCCGGCGGGGCGCTTCCACATCCGCGCGGACGTGTTGGACTGGTTGCCCGCAGTCACGAAGTACTCGTCCGCCTCCAGCGGGGCCGCCGCGGGCGCGGAGGGCGTCGCGGCGGGCCCGGCGGGCTTGGGGTCCGTCGGGCGGCTGTAGCCCTGGCCCATCATCGTGAAGCCCGCCAGGGCCAGGGCGGCACCGGTGAGCACGCCCATGGCGTACGGAGCAAAGGAAGCGGCGGGGCGTGCGGGTGATCGAGTCGGGGTCTGCATGGGAGTTCCTTTCGCGAGACGGTGGAGCAAGAACCAGAAGCCGCGGGATGGTAGTGTGCGGGGACCGGCGTCGGTATCGGACGTCCCGCACGCGCGCCGGTTCCGGACCCGCCCCGGGTTGGGCGGCGGCGTTGGAGGATGTCGCCCGTGAACACCGGTCCGCACGCCCTTCCGCAGGTCCGCGTCACACGTCCGCTGCCGGGGGTTTTCAGCGTGCCCGGGGCGGAGGTTCGCTTCGGGCCCGAGCGCGGGTTCCCGCAGCGGGAGGCGCTTATCGAGTTCGCGCGGGGCGCCTCGGCGGTGGTGACGTGGGTGAACGACCGCATCGACGGGCCCTTGCTCGACGCCATCGGCCATGACCTCAAGATCGTGGCGAACTTCGCCGTCGGATTTGACAACATCGACCTGCAGGCGTGCCGCGAGCGGAACATCCGCGTGAGCAACACGCCCGACGCGGTGACCGAAGGCACAGCGGACGTGGCGGTGATGCTGATGCTGGCGGCGGCGCGGCGGCTTTCTTCCGCGGACCGGTTCGTCCGCTCCGGGGCGTGGCAGCGTCACGGGATCCTCGGGCCCAACGAGTGGATCGGCCTCCCGCTGGCCGGTCGGACGCTGCTCATCGTCGGCGCGGGTCGGATCGGCTTCGCCACCGCGGTCCGGTGCCTCGGGTGGGGGATGAAGGTTCTCTACGCGGCACGGCATCCGAAGCCGGCGTTCGAGCACGCGCCCCTGAACGCCGAGCGGGTGGACCTCGACGAGGGCTTGAAGCGGGCCGATTTCGTGAGCCTGCACGTTCCGCTCTCAGACGAGACGCGGCACCTGATCGACGCGCGCCGCCTGGCCCTCATGAAGCCGACGGCGGTGCTGGTCAACACCGGGCGCGGGCCGCTCATC
Source organism: uncultured Phycisphaeraceae bacterium (assembly GCA_964509325.1). GTDB lineage: Bacteria > Planctomycetota > Phycisphaerae > Phycisphaerales > UBA1924 > JAFLCM01. Next base: position 4,721 of record CAZDYM010000105.1, on the reverse strand, counting down.
GATGAAGCCGCGCTGGTCGACGCGCTGCGGCACCGGCGGCTGTTCGGCGCCGGCCTGGACGTGCTGGAGCACGAGCCGCACCCGCACCCGGGGCTCGCGGAACTTGAGAACGTCGTGCTCACCCCCCACTACGGCAGCGCCAGCGAGACATCCCGCGCGGCGATGTCGGCGCTCTGCGCGGCGAACATCCGCGAGGTGCTGGCGGGACGCACGCCCGTCACGGCGGTGGTCTAGGCTCCGCCTGACGCACCGAATCCGCGTGCCCCGAGGCATCCGTCAGTCAGCATCGAGCCGAACGGGAACGACGCGCCGGCACCGACGTGACCAGATCCGTCGGGCGCCGCCGGCGGTCGAGGAAGCGGATGTCACCGGTTCACGCGGCGCGGTGGCGTCGGCGCAGCAACAGCGTGCCGCCTGCGATGGTGAGCGTGGCCGGGGCGGGCGCGGGGACCTCAACGGTGTCGATCTCGAATCGCGAGTCGGCGCTGAACGACCCGTCGAAGATGGCCGGGTCGAGGTCGGGGAAAAGGTCGAACTGCCACAGCGAGCCGAACAGCACGCCGTTCAGGTCGGTGAGGGTGCGTTGGGCGTTGAAGGTGCCCTGGCCGCTCCATCCGAGGTCGTCGCCGCTGAGAAGGAAGATAAAGCCCTGCGCGCCGGGGTCGGGCGTGACGGGGGCGGTGAGGGCGATGAAGAAATCGCCGGCGTCGAAGCCCGGCTCGGAGTTGAAGGTGAGGAACAACCTGGTCTCGACGATGCGGCGACCTTCGAGTTCGGGTCGGAGGAAGCGCAGAGAACGCAGGAAACTGCCGGGTTCGTCGGGGAAGAAATCGATGGTCTCGGTCATCAAGCCGGCACGGGCGGGCGCGGCGAGGCACAGGGTGCCGAGCGCGACGGCGGACCCGGCAAGCAACACATTCAGGTTCTTCAACGGAGGCTCTCCAACGGTGGCACGGGCCACGCGGCGTCGACACGGACGCCCTCGGGCCGCGTGTGCGATACGACGGTGAGATGGCGCGGGATTCCGAGATGTTGCACGTGGGCCGGTCTTGGAGACAATGCCGCCATGCCGGACCCCGTGACGTCTCCTCGAACGCCCGTGCCGCAGCAGGCTGCCCAAAGTTGGGTGGTTCATGACGATCCGGAAAGTCGGCGTCTGCGCGACGAAGCGGCCCGGAAGGCCAACTGGAAGCGCTGGGGGCCTTACCTCTCCGAACGCCAGTGGGGCACGGTGCGCGAGGACTACTCGCCCGACGGCAACTGCTGGAACTACCTGCCGCACGACCACGCCCGCAGCCGCGCCTACCGCTGGGGCGAGGACGGGCTGCTGGGGATCACGGACCGTGAGTGCCGGCTGTGCTTCGCGCTGGCGCTGTGGAACGGGAAGGACCCGATCCTGAAGGAGCGGCTGTTCGGGCTGACCGGCCCCGAGGGGAACCACGGCGAGGACTGCAAAGAGAACTACTACTACCTGGATTCAACGCCGACGCACTCGTTCATGCGGGCATTGTACAAGTACCCGAGGTGCGCGTTCCCGTACGCCGAGCTCGTGGAGGAGAACCGCAAGCGGACCCGGCTTGACGGGGAGTTCGAGCTGAACGACACCCGCGCGTTCGACCCGACGGGCGAAGGATCGTTCGATGTCGAGGCCCAGTACGCCAAGGGCGGACCCGACGACGTGCTCATCCGCGTCGTGGTGACCAACCGTTCGCGGGAGGGCGACGGCCCGGGCGTGCTCCACGTGCTGCCGACCCTGTGGTTCCGGAACACGTGGTCGTGGGGACCGACGATGGAGGGCGTCGAGGCGCGTCCGCGTCTCGCGCGGGCCGGGTCGCGGGGCGCTCCCCGGGGGGGGGCCGGGGTCGATGTGGACGCGGAGCACCCGACGCTGGGATCGTTCGTGTGGTCGGTCGAGGCGGGGCCGGGCGGCGAGGCGCCGGAACTCCTTTTCACGGAGAACGAAACGAACGTCGAGCGTCTCTTCGGCGTGCCGAACCCCTCGGCGTATGTGAAGGACGCGTTCCACCGGCGTGTGGTCCAAGGCGAGCAGACCGCCGTCAACCCGGCCCAGACGGGCACCAAAGCGGCGGCGTGGTTCCGGCTGAGCATCGAGCCCGGCGCGAGCGTGACGCTGCGGCTGAGGCTCCGCCCTCGAGAGGAGGCCGAGGCGTCGCCGGCGTTCGGCGCGGCGTTCGATGACGTGTTCGCCGCGAGGCGGGCCGAGGCGGACCGCTTTTACGCCAACGTCATGCCCAAGAGCGTCCCCACCGACCGCCGCGAGGTGGCGCGCCAGGCCTACGCCGGGATGCTGTGGAGCAAGCAGTTTTACTACTACGTGGTCGAGGAGTGGCTGGCCGGCGACCGCAAGCAGCCGCCCCCGCCCGCGTCGAGAATGAACGGGCGGAACAAGGACTGGCCGCACCTGTTCAACCGCGACGTGATCTCGATGCCCGACAAGTGGGAGTACCCGTGGTACGCGGCGTGGGACCTCGCGTTCCACATGATCGCCTTCGCCCAGATCGACCCGACCTTCGCCAAGGACCAGCTCCTGCTGTTCCTCCGCGAGTGGTACATGCACCCCAACGGGCAGCTCCCCGCGTACGAGTTCGCCTTCGGCGATGTCAACCCGCCGGTGCACGCGTGGGCGTGCTGGCGCGTCTACAAGATCACCGCCCCCCCCGGCAAACGCGACCTTGACTTCCTCGAACGCGCTTTTCAGAAGCTGCTGCTGAACTTCACCTGGTGGGTCAACCGCAAAGACCCCGAGGGGAAGAACATCTTCGCCGGCGGCTTCCTCGGGCTCGACAACATCGGGGTGTTCGACCGCTCCGCCCCGCTGCCCACCGGCGGGCACCTCGAACAGGCCGACGGCACCGCCTGGATCGCCTTCTACTGCGGGACCATGCTCGCCATGGCCCTCGAACTGGCCAAGTCGCGGCCCGCGTACGAGGACATCGCCTCCAAGTTCTTCGAGCACTTCATCCACATCGCCGACGCCATCAACACCTTCGGCGGCACCGGGCTGTGGGATGAAACCGACGGCTTCTACTACGACCAGCTCCGCGTGCACGGGCAGTCGATCCCGCTGCGGGTCCGCTCGCTCGTGGGCATCATGCCCATCACCGCCGTCGAGACCATCGAGGAAGAAACCATCGACGCCCTGCCGGGCTTCCGCAAGCGGGCGGACTGGTTCCTGCGCCACCGCCCGGAACTGGGCGACTACACCGCGTACAAGGAGAAGTCGCACCGCGGCAAGCCCCGCCGGTTGCTCGCGCTCACCAACCGTGACCGTCTGAAGCGCGTCCTCCGCTACGTCCTCGACGAGACCGAGTTCCTCTCTCGTTTCGGCGTCCGCTCCGTCAGCCGCTACCACCACGACCACCCCTACGTCTTCAAGGACGGCGACAACGAGCACCGCGTCGCCTACACGCCGGGCGAGAGCGACACCTGGCTCTTCGGCGGAAACTCCAACTGGCGCGGGCCCATCTGGTTCCCGATCAACTATCTCATCATCGAAGCCCTGGAGCGCTACCACCGCTTCTACGGCGACAGCCTGACGGTCGAGTGCCCGGTCGGCTCGGGGCACATGCTCACGCTCGACAAAGTGGCCGATGAACTCCGCGAGCGGCTCGTCCGCATTTTCCTGGCCGACCCGCAGACCCACATGCGCCCGTGCCACGGGAACGAACTGCTGTACGCCAACGACCCGAACTGGCGGGGCCTCGTGCTGTTCCACGAGTACTTCCACGGCGATACGGGCCGCGGGCTCGGGGCGTCGCACCAGACGGGGTGGACCGGGCTGGTGGCGCCGCTGATCGCCGACCCTTACTGGCGCGTCGACAAGGCGAACGAATCCAAGTAATCGGCTCGGAACCCCTCCCTCACCTTCGGGGTGCTGTCAGTTGCCGCAGCCAAAGGCGCCGAGGAAACGGGTGAGGTCGATGGTGTTGACCTGCCCGTCGCCGTTGAGATCGCCGGGCGCACCGGGCGTGACGGACTGGCCGAAGCGTCCGAGGAACGCCACGAGGTCGGCCGTGTTGACGACGCCGTCACCGTTCAGATCGGCGGTGCACGATGGCGGCGGGGCGGGGGCGGGCGCGACCAAGAGCGTCGCTTCGTACGTCTGCATCTGGGAGGGGGTTTCGGCGTCGTAGGTGATGACGGCGTTGACAACGCAGCCGCCGAACGCGCGCGGATCGGCGGGGCTCGCCGCCGAAGCGCCGGGCATGACCGGCTGCAGCAGGGCATGGGCGTGGAACCCGCCGGAGTCGATGGAGTCGGAATCGGCGAGGCGGAGCCGGGTGATGGTCCAGGGGCGTGTGGAGTTCACGCCGGTGAAGGTCTGCCCGCTCTGCAGGATGCGTTCAAGGGTGTAGCCGCTGGGCGTTCCGGGCGTGCGGACGGCCTTGATGAGCGCCTGCGCCACCGGGCCGGTCCCCGCGGGCTGCACCGCGCAGACGAAGTAGACGTTGCCGAGCCGGTCGAGCGCCGGCGGGGAAAAGACCGCGGGCGTGCCGACCGCGACCGAACCGACCGCAACGCCGCCGGGCCCGTCGAGGATCGGCGTGCCCGCCCGCGCGATCACGCTCCACGTCGGTTCCGGGAGCGTCATGCGGCAGATCACCACGGCCTCGGCGCCGAGCGGGCCGCCCGGAGCCGCCGGACCGTCGGTCAGCACCGCCGCGAGCGCCAGCGTGCCGGTCGGCGCATCAAGACCGACT
>CAZDYM010000104.1:0-8119 GCA_964509325.1 uncultured Phycisphaeraceae bacterium | reverse complement strand
CGCCACGCGCGCCGCGCCGTCACGCTCTGGGCCCCCGCGCTGCCCTTCATCGTTCTGGCCGGAGCGCTCACACTCACCACGCTCGGCGTCACCCCCCACAAGCCCCCCTCGGGCGACATCGAAGCCCTCCAGTCCACCCTCCGCGACGCCGCCGCGCCCACCACCTGGGTCGCACCCGGCGCCCAACTCAACGCCGCACGCCTGTACGTCAAGGGCTCGCCCTGGCCCCGCGCTTTGGTCACCCCCGGCACCGACCCGCGCGACCCGCGCCCGCTCCCCGCGGCGGGCGATGTCGTCCTGTTCTCAAACGACACCATCACGCAGCGCCCTTACCTGCTCCGCCCGCACGATCACGTGCTCACCAGCAATGCCGGCATGACCGCCGTCCGCGCCGGAAGCCCCTGGACCCGCGCCGACCTCGACGCCCTCACCGCCCCGCCGCTCGCCCCACCACTCACCGCCCCGCGCTGACCTCCGCGAACGCCGCCTCACGGATCCGGCACGACTCGCACCGCCCGCACGCACGCCACGCCGAAGGCCCCTCCTCCACGGGGTCGTAGCACGAGTGCGTCATCGAGTAGTCCACCCCCAGCGCCAACCCGCGCCGGATGATCTCCGCCTTGGTCATGTGCATCAGCGGCGCCACCACCCGCGGCCCGTGCCCCTCCACCCCCGCGCGCGTCGCCACGTCCGCCAGCGCCTGGAACGCATCGATGAACGCCGGGCGGCAGTCCGGGTACCCCGAGTAGTCCACGGCGTTGGCCCCGATCGAGATCACCTCCGCGCCCAGCACCTCGGCGTACCCCAGCGCGTACGCCAGAAAAATCGTGTTCCGCGCCGGCACGTACGTCACCGGGATAGGCCCCGTGCCCGCACCCCTCGGGCCCCCGTCCGCCGTCTCCCGCGCCGCTCCCCCTTTCGGCACCTCGATCCGATCATCCGTCAGCGCGCTCCCCCCGAACGCCCGCAGGTCGATCGAGATCACCCGGTGCGACGCCGCCCCCAGCGCCCGCGCCACCCGCTCCGCCGCCTGCAGCTCCACCTTGTGACGCTGCCCGTACGCGATCGTCAGCGCGTGACACTCCCAGCCCTCGGCCCGCGCCATCGCAAGGCACGTCGCCGAATCCAAGCCCCCCGACAGCAGCACCACGGCTCGGACCATGCGGGAACAAGAGCGGGCCGAACCGGCGGGGTCAAGGGGTCGGCGGGGCCGCTCAGCCCCACGACACCACCGCAGCGAACGCGCACCGCGCCTCCAGCCCCCCCTCTGCTCAAGCCATCCCGGCGCGCCCTCCACGAACCGGCTCCCTCGCCGCCCGAGGAACGGTCGGCGCCGCTCCGCTGCGCGGCTGATCCGCTGCCTTCGGGCACACCACCCCGTTGCCCCCGGTCCAGACGCTCGCTATCATCGTCTCCCCCCCACCGCCCAGGTGGCGAAATTGGCAGACGCGCCAGCTTGAGGTGCTGGTCCCCTAAAAAGGTTGGAGGTTCGAGTCCTCTCCTGGGCACTTCTCACAGGAAAGCGGCACCAAGGCTCGAAGCGGCGTCGCAAGGCCGCCCTCGCTCACTCGGCACGCCCCGCACGCGCCGCCCGCACGCCCCGCCTCTTCCGAGGCTTCACGTGCCGCTTCGCTGATCCCCCTGCCCGCGATTGCGCCGCGAAGCCGCCCCCTGCTTCCACAAGATCAGGCCGGCCCCCGCCACGGCGACCAGGCCCGCGGCCCACTGCCCCGCCGTCAGCACCTCCCCGAACAGCCACATGCTGGCCGTCGCCACGAGGAACGGCTGCAACTGGATCACCCCCGACGACACCGCCACCCCCAGCCGCGCGATCGCCATGTAGTACGCGACATGACCGATGGCGATCCCGATCAGCGCCGAGAACAGCAGCAGCCCGAACTGGTCCCACGCCAGGCCCCACGCCGTCGCGCCGAACCGCTCGCCCAGCCCGAGCATCAGCCCCACCATCACCAGCGCCGTGTACTGGCTGATCGCCGCGAACGCCAGCATGCTCGGCATCCCCGCCATGCACTTCCGCACCGCCAGCGCGTACGCCGCGAACAACAGCCCCGACGCCACCGCCAGGCACACCCCCAACGCCGTCGCCCCGGCGAACACGTCGCTTCCCTGCAGCACCACCCCCGCCGCACCCATCAGCACCATCACCGCTCCCACCGCGAACATCGGCGACACGATCACCCTCCGCTCGCCGGGGAACATCAGCACCGCACCCAACGCCACGAACACGATCTGCGTCCGCAGCCCGAACGTGAACAGACCCGGGCTGATGTAGTAAAACCCGTGCGTGAAGCACACCTGCCCGAGCGTGTTGAACACCGCCGGCACCAGCGCCGCCTTCCACAAGCCCGCCGGCAGCGTCCCGCGCGCACGGTGCATCACCAGCAGCGGCAGCCACACCAGCGCCGAAAAACCGTACCGCCACCCGTTGCTCGTCCACGCGTCGATGTCGCCCGAGAAGTGCTTCAGAAACAGCGGCACGCTCGACCACCCCAGCAACGTGAACAGCACGCACCCCACACCGAACAGGTGCGGGTGACGCTCATGCACACGCGGCCCGGGCTCTTGCATCTGGTCCGTCGCCTCTCCGAGCCAACCGGCCTCCGTGGTCTGTCCGGCACCCGGACCAACCCGCCCGCGCCCACGACGCCCCCGCGCCACGACCAGCGCATCGGCACCCCCGGCAACGCGGCTCTCGCCTCCGCGTCGCGCCTTCAAGCCGCCGGGAGCCGGCCGCCGGCCATCAACATGCGGGAACCCGAAGCCAGCCGACACACCCCGAGGACCGCCCAGGAACTCCGTGCTGGCTTCGGAAAAAGCGGGTGAAGGGACTCGAACCCTCGACTTTCACGTTGGCAACGTGACGCTCTACCACTGAGCTACACCCGCGGGTGTCACACCCCGGACCTTCCCCTATCGGCCGATTCAGGGGCAGGGAAAAGGGGAGGGAAAAGTAGCCAACCCCCTTCGGAAAGTCAACGCGGTCAGACCGGGCCCCAGAGCGGACGCAGGATCATCCCGGTTCCTCCCTGCCGCGCGACGGCCCCGGACGGGCAGCGGCCCCGACCCCCTTACCGGCTCGCGGCGGTCGGCTGCCCCGTGGTTCCCCCGCCGCCGCGGGCCCTCTCGATCGCCTCCACCACCTGCTGCGCCGTGTAGGCGTTGCTCTTGAACACCACCTCGCCGGTGCCGGGCTGCAGCACCGCCAGCAGCGGGATGCCGACCTCGTCCAGTTCCGCGAGCTTCCGCCACCCCGGCGCCGACTTGGCCGTCACGTCCACCTTCACCGGGATGACCCCCGGCTGGTTGAGCCGCTTCACCACCTCGGGCCGGCGCAGCACCGCCTGCTCCAGCGCCTTGCAGTTCAGGCACCACTCCGCGGTGAAGTCCAGCACCACCACGTTCCCGTCGCTCACCTGCCGCGTCAGCGCCGCCGGCTCGTACTCCTGCCACGGGATGGGGTCGCGCCGCGTCATGTTCACCGCCAGCAGCGTCGGCGCCGCCACCAGCACCAGCGCCACCAGCCCCACCGCCGCCCGCTTCCCCGCCGAGGGCGTGATCCGCACCGTCCGCGCCAGCATCCACACCGCCGTCGCGCCCGCGATCAGCGCGATCCCCCACCACATGATCGGCGCGATCACCTTCACCTTGGGCAGCATGCCCAGCAGCGCGTTGCCCAGGAAGAACACCGCCACCGCCACCATCAGCCCGCCCATCACCTGCTTGATGAGGTCGCTCGCCGGGCCCGCCGACGGCATCCTGCTCACCAGCCTGGGGTTCGCCGACAGGATGAAATACGGCAGCGCCATCCCCGCTCCGATCGCCCCGAACACCCCCAGCACCATCGACGGGCTCCGGGTCTGCGCCGCCCACGCCGCCGCCGTCCCCATGAACGGCGCCGTGCAGGGCGTCGCCAGGATCGCCGTCAGAATCCCGAACAGAAACGACCCCGTCTCCGTCTCCTGCTTCGGGTTGAGCATGTACACGCTCTGCGGCAGACTCACCGTGAACAGCCCGAACATGCCCAGCCCCATCACCAGGATGAACACCCCGATCCCCAGAATCACCAGCGGGTACGAGAACAGCGAACTGATCGCCGTGAACCCGGAGATCGTCAGGATCAGCACCCCCAGGATCAGCCAGAACGCCACCACCCCCGCCGACATCACCGCGCCGAGGTAGAAACACTTCGCCGGGTTCCCCGCCGAGTTCGCCAATCCCATGATCTTCAGCGGGATCACCGGCAGCACGCACGGCGTGAAGTTCAGCAGCACCCCGCCCACGAACGCCGCCAGCAGCAGAAGCGCCAGCCCCGCCCCGCGCGGATCGATCGTGAACTGCCAGCCGAAGGCATCGAACCGCACGCCCTGCGCACCCCCGCCCGCCCCCGCCGGGCCCGCCGCCCCCGCCACGCCCTTGCCCGCGCGGAGGTCGGCCATCCGCTGGACATCGAACGCCCTGAAGTCCTCGGCGTTCGCGCCGGCACCGCCCGACGTCGCGTCCGACGCCGCCATGTCCGCCGCCTGCTCGATCCCCACGATCTGCACCGGCACCCCGAGCGTGACCTCCTCGGGCATCATGCACACCTTGTCGTCGCACGCCTGGTACGCCACGACCACGTTCAACGTCGCCGGCCCCAGCGCCGCGTCGCGCGTGATCACCAGCGGGATGAACGCCACCGCCCGGCCGGAATAGCACGGCACCGTGATGCTCGGCTTCTCCCCCGTCGGGTCCGCCACCTTCGCCGGCTTCGGCTCGGGGTACTGCGTCGCACCCACCGCGCTCACCCACGCCGGTCGCTCGGCCAGCGCCACCCGCGTCCGGATCGCAAACTCGGCGATCTTCCCCGGGAGAACGTCCTTCTCACCCTCGCTCGGCGCCGCCGGCCACGTGTGGAACTTCGCCCCGTGCTCCAGCACCACCGCGACCACCAGGTCGCCGTCCGGCGTCACCCACCCACGCTGCGCGAACGCCGACACACGCACCGGCGCGTCCTGCTCCAACGCCCCCCCGTCTCGTCGGACCCCGCCGACCCCGCGCCCTTCGCGGGCGCCGACGACGCCGAACCCGGCCCGGCATCCGCCCGCGCCGGCGGCATCCCCGGACCAGCCAACAGCAGCACCAGCACCGCCAACGCCGCCGAGAACGCACGATTGAAGAACTGGAACTGATGATGGGTCATGGTGAAGGTGGATCGTACGGCCGAACGGCCGGAACTCCGGACTCGCCCGGGCCCGCGCCGGGGCGCTCCGCTCATCGGCCTTCGATGCCGTGATACCGCCGAGGACTCGCCCCGACGCCACCCCGACGCCGTTTCCCCCGCGTGACCGCCCCGCCCGACCCCCGGACCGGCCCATCCTTCAAGACCCCGGGATGGTCGCGCCGATACGACCCCTGAAATCAACCGAACCCGCACTGGACGCCCGCTCCCCGCGCCCCCGTGCCGTTGTGCCCCCGCGCCCTCCCCATGGTCGACGTCCTAGACCAATCCGAAGTCGACGCGCTCCTCGCCGCCGTGTATACCGGCGAGGTCACCGAGTCCACCGCCCCGATCGAGATCTTCTCCCGCGGACGCAAGAGCCTCGAGGGCGTCGAGGTCCGACCCTACGACTTCAAACGCCCGGAGCGCGTCAGCAAGGACCAGATGCGCGCCCTGCAGACGATGCACGAGAGCTTCGCCCGCAACTTCGGCGCCGCTCTCTCCGGCTTCATGCGCACCATCGTTGAGGTCAAGGTCTCCTCGTGCGAGCAGATGACCTACTCCGAGTTCGTCTCGGGGCTGCCCAACCCCACCAGTTTCAACCTCCTCACCGCCGAGCCGCTCGAGGGCCGCGTCTGCCTCGAGATCAGCCCGCTCATCATCTACCCCATCATCGACCGCCTCCTCGGCGGCACCAACTCCGAACTCTTCATCCCCCAGCGCCCCCTCACCGCCATCGAAACCCGCCTGATGACCAAGGTCATCGACCGCGCCATCGAGGCCCTCCGCGACGCCTGGAAGAGCGTCAAGGACCTCCGCTTCACCCTCACCGATTCCGAGAGCAACCCCCAGCTCGTCCTCATCGTCGCCCCCAACGAGGTCGTCGTCGTCGTCGGCTTCGAGCTCAAGATGGCCAACCGCGCCGGCACGATGAACATCTGCTTCCCCTACGCCGTCATCGAGCCCGTCATGGACGCCCTCTCCAGCCAGACCTGGTTCAACACCGGGAAGCAGTCCGGCAAGAAGGAGGCCGCCGAACAGATCCAGGGCCAGCTCGGCCGCGCCGCCCTGGGCGTCACCGGCCTGCTCGCCGAGACCACCATCACCCTCCGCGACCTCATGAACCTCGAACCCGGCGACCTCATCGTCACCGAAAAGCCCGCCCACGAGCCCGCCGTGCTCTGCGTCGAGGGCGAGAAGAAACTCCTCGCCGCCGTCGGCCAGTTCAAGGGCCACAAGGCCCTCCGCGTCACGCGCCCCGTCACCTCCAAGGACCGCGTCTAGACCCTGCCCCGCCCCCCGCCCCCCGCCCCCCGCCCCCCCGCACGGATTCGGTCTTTGGTAGGATTCGACCGCTCGCGCCCACTCCCCGCATCCCACCGTCCGACGACCCTCACCCTTGCCTTTTCGGCCCCAGCCGGGGATACTCCTCCCCCCTCCGAGAAAACCTCGGCGGCCACGCGGGCCCGTGCCCGCCAGGGCGGTTCTTCGTCTGCCCTGACGACCCAACCGCCCCTCCCCCCTTTCCGCAAGGACCGATCCCCCGATGGCGATCCGCATCAAAGCCCGTGGCGGCGAATCCACCGAGCAGCTCCTCCGCCGGTTCAAGAAACTCTGCGAGAAGGAAGGCCTCACCAAGGAAGTCAAGAAGCGCGCCCACTTCGAGAAGCCTTCCGAACGCGCCCGCCGCGACAAGCGCAAGAGCCTCAACCGCATGCGCGCCATCACCCTGGGCATCCCGCCCAAGTCCGCCCGCGGTGAACGCGAAGAGCGCGGGCCCGGCGGCGGAGGCGGCTACGGCGGCGGCGGCCGCGACCGCTTCTGATCCTCCACATCACGACCACAGACCAACGCCCGCGGACATCCACCGAGGGCGTTTTTCATTCCTCTTCGCGGTGAAACCTGTCTCCGACCGGCGCGGGCAAGACGACCGACCCGGAGCAGGGCCCGCCGCCGCCCGCTTCGAGAGTCGGCCGAGCCCCTCGTGATCACCTCGGGCTGAGTCACGGGTGTCCGCGAGGACGCCGCCAAGACGTTCACCCCCTTTTCCTCCGTATCCTCGGCGCATGCCCGACACCATCCAACTGCCCGAGGTCTACTGGATCGCCCCCGCCGCCGGCGTCGCCGCGCTGGTCATGGCCTTCGTCTTCGCGCGCTCGGTGCTCTCGAAAGACCAGGGCGACGCCGAGATGATCCGCATCGCCCGCGCCGTCCGTGAGGGCGCCATGGCCTACCTCGCGCGCCAGTACCGCGTCGTGATGGTCGTCTTCGCGCTGCTGGTCGCCGCCCTCGGCGTGCTCAGCCTCGGCCTGGGCCTCCAGCCCACGCTCTCGATGATCGGCGTCCCCGTCGCCGGACTCCTCTCGGGCATCTGCGGGTGGTTCGGCATGCGCACCGCCACCACCGCCTCGAACCGCACCGCCGCCGCCGCCAGGAAATCCCTCAACGACGGCCTCACCGTCGCCTTCCGCTCCGGCGCCGTCATGGGCCTCACCGTCGTCGGCTTCGCCGTCCTCGACGCCTCCGCGTGGTTCTTCCTCCTCACCCGCTTCGGCCCCGCCCTGGGCCTCCCCGCCGGCGCCGGCGCGCTGCCCGTCATCACCAGCGTCATGCTCTCGTTCGCCATGGGCGCCAGCCTCCAGGCCCTGTTCGCCCGCGTCGGCGGGGGCATCTACACCAAGGCCGCCGACGTCGGCGCCGACCTCGTCGGCAAGGTCGAGGCCGGCATCCCCGAGGACGACCCACGCAACCCCGCCACCATCGCCGACAACGTCGGGGACAACGTCGGCGACGTCGCCGGCATGGGCGCCGACCTCTACGAGTCGTACTACGGCTCCATCCTCTCCACCATGGCCCTGGGCGCCGCCGCCGCCTTCTCCATCCCGCACATCACCGCCGGGA
>CAZDYM010000103.1:0-8166 GCA_964509325.1 uncultured Phycisphaeraceae bacterium | reverse complement strand
TTCATCGGTCCTCGGTTCCTGGCCGGCGGCGTCACGCGGCAACGGTTGGTCATCGCCGCGCGGCCGACGCGGGATCTCATGGCACCGCGCAAGTCCGTGGGAGTCCTCGAGACGCCGTGAAGCCCGGCCATCCGCTCAGCCCTGCGAGAGGTCCTGGAACAACATCATCTTGTTGCCGTCGGGGTCGAACAACGTCGCGAGCATCACCAAGCCCGGCAGCGTCATGGTGTCGCCGTCGAACTTCACGCCCTTGCTCTCCAGCGTCGAGCGCGGCGGCGATGTCCTTCACTCCCCACGTCAGGGTCGCGCCGCCCTTGACGTCCGCCCGCTCCACCACCGACAGGCCCACGTTGACGCCGGGCATGTGGGTGCCCAGTTCGCACCAGCCGATGTCGTCGAGCCGGTACAGCAACTTGAATCCCAGGTGCTCGGTGTACCACTTGATCGACCGGTCCATGTCCACGGTCTGCATCGAACAGGTCACGGCGGGGATCATTCCGGCGATCGGCATGGCACGCTCCACATCGGGTCCACCAGCCGAGACGTCCGCGGGCCCCGAGCCGACGGCCCGATGTGCCCGCGGAACAAGGCGCCGCGACAGATCCGATTTGTATACCAAGTATACTCTTCAACGTCAAGCCCGCTCGTCGCTCGCCCGACGACCGCGGGCTGCCCGCTTCGGTCCGCCCCCTCGTTCGCCCCCCCTCGTTCGCCCCCCCTCGTTCGCCCCCCCTCGCTCGAAGGTTCACGCCGCCGAACCGCACCCGTGTCCCCCGATCGGCTCATCCTCCACCTGCCCCAACTGTCGCATCATCGATGGGCCGCCCCCATTCTGGCTCAGCTCGAGGCCCGGCGCGGCGCCAAGTTCATCACGCTGGTGAATGCCCTGCACGCGCCCAGGGATTCTGTCGCCCGAACGCTCGAGGCCCTCATCGAACGGGGCTGGGCCGTCCGGAACCCGGGTTACGGCCACCCGCTCCGCCCCGAGTACCTCCCCACCCCGGTGGGGGAGGAACTCGGCAAGCGCTGCGCCGTGCTGCTCCCGCGCGCCGGATCGCCGGCCGCCCACCCCGACGCCGCCGAAGCCCTGCTGCACAAGTGGACGATGCCGGCGCTGCTCGCGGTGCGATTCGGTGGCGAACGATTCAGCGACCTGCGCGCGCTGATCCCGAGTGCCACCCCGCGAGCGCTGACGCTGACCCTCGGCCGCGCCGAGCGGGGCGGCCTGATGATCCGGTCCCTGGACGACAGCCCGCGCACGCCGCGGCCGGTGTACGCCCTCACCCCGTTGGGCCGGCGGCTCACCCCGCCGGTGATCGATCTGGCGCACGCCCTCGCCGAGGCGGCGTGACGGCGCGAAGCCGCGGCCCGCGTCGCCCGGTCTTTAAGCGCCGATCCGCGCCAGTTCCTCCGCCGAAGCGTCCAGGGTGGTGTACACCTTCTGCACGTCGTCCTGGTCTTCGAGGGCCTCGATCATCTTGAGCATCTTCACGAGGTTGTCGCCGCTGACCGTGGTCAGGCTGGTGGGCAGCATGGCGAGCTCGGCGCTCCGCGGCGTGAGTTTGGCGCGTTCCAGGCCGGCCTTGACCTGAAGGAACGCGGTGGGCGCGCACGTTACCGTCCACACGCCGTCACCCAGCGAGACATCCTCGGCGCCGGCGTCGATGGCGGCCTCCATCAGGCGGTCCTCGCTCACGCTCTCCCCGTCGAGCGTGAACACGCCCTTGTGCTCGAACATGTAGGCCACGCTCCCGGTCGCCCCCAGGTTCCCGCCGTACTTCGTGAGGATCAGCCGCATCTCCGCGGCGAGGCGCGTGCGGTTGTCGGTCAGGGTGTCGCAGAGCACGGCGACGCCCCCGGGCCCGTAGCCCTCGTAGCGGAGCGATTCGTACTCCGCCGCCCCGAGTTCTCCCGCGCCCTTCTTGGCGGCCCGCTCGATGGTTTCACGCGGCATGTTCTCGTACCGCGCTTCGTCGATGGCGTACTGCAGCGCGAGGTTCGTCGAGGGGTCGCTGCCCCCGTGCCGCGCCGCCACCATGATGGCGCGGGCGCACTTGCTCCAGATCTTCCCGCGCTTGGCGTCGGTCTTGGCCTTCTTGTGCTTGATGTTGGCCCAGTGACTGTGGCGTGCCATGTGAGAACGGACAGGGGACGAGGGGTGCGGGAGCGGTGGGGGAGGCCACGAAGCACCTCGCTTCGTGCCGGTTCTCAGTCTAGTCCTGTCTTTGATCGGCGTCCGGGCCGCGCCGTGCGCGGCCGCGGCGCCCGCGGCTCGTCCGCGTTCATCGGGTCCGCGCCGCACCCCTACACTCGCCGCCCATCACGCACGCCAATGGCCCCACGATCATCCGACATTCCCATCCCCGACAGCGGCCCCGCCGAGCCCATGACGGCGCAGGCCCACGTTGAGGCCGCCGGCCCCGGCGGGCTTCCCGTCGCGCCGACCGGTGCGGCCCCCCTGGACGATCGGCTCACGTCCGGCCGCTTGGCCGGGTTCACGATGCGCCGCGCGGTGTGGGTGCTGTCGTGGCCGGTGCTGGTCGAGATGCTTCTGCACGCGGGCGTGAACATGGTGGACGCGACGCTCGCCGCCGGGCTGAGCGTCGCCGCGGCCGATGCGATCGGGGCCTCGGGCTACATCCTGTGGGCCACGGCCATGATCGCGATCGCGCTGGGGGTGGGCGCCACCGCGATGATCTCCCGCGCCATCGGCAAGAAACGCCCCGCCTTCGCCAACGCCGTGCTGGGCCAGACCACGCTGCTGGCGTGGTCCGGCGGGCTGGTCACCGCGGTGCTGTTCTGGCTGCTGGCGCCCGCCTGCGCCCGCGTGATGAACCTCCACGGGGAGGCCTTCGATCACGCCGTCACCTACCTCCGCGTCTGCGCCCTGGGGGTGCCCGCCATGACGTTCATCGAGGGCGCCGTGTGCAGCATCCGCGGCGCCGGTGACGCCGTGACCCCCATGCTCGTCATGTTCGGGGTCAACATCGTCAACGCCTTCTTCACCTTCATGCTCTCCGGGGTCGAGTGGGCCGCTTCACGCATCGACGAGTCCAGCGGGCAGGTCCTGCGGCAGGTGATCCTGGCGAACCCCTTCGGCGTCGAGATGGGCGTCGCCGGCATCGCCTGGGGCACCACCATCGCCTGGTGGACCGGCGCGGTCGTCCTCACCTTCGTCCTGGCCCGCCCGCCATTCCGGTCCGCCGAGCACCTCCGGCTGACGCGCCGGCGGCTCCGTCCCCACTGGCACACCATCCGGCGCATCGTCCGCGTGGGCCTGCCCAACTTCCTGGAGTCCGCGGGCATGTGGTTCGGGAACTTCCTGACCATTCTCATGGTCGGCTGGATGGCCCACCCGGGGTTTCTTGGCGCTCACATCATCGCGGTGCGTGTCGAGGCGTTCTCGTACATGCCGGGCTTCGCGGTCTCGCTCGCCGCGGCCACGCTGACGGGGCAGTACCTCGGCATGGGGCGCCCGGACCTCGCCGAGAAGGCCATCTTCCGCTGCACCACCCTGGCGGTCGGCTTCATGACGCTGATGGGCGTGGTCTTCGTCGCCTTCCCGGAGAGCGTGGTGGGCGTGTTCACCCAGCAGCAGGAGCACCTGGAGCTGGCGCCGCTGCTGCTGATGGTCACCGGCTTTGTCCAGGCCCCGTTCGCCGTCGCCATCGTTCTGCGCAGCGCCCTGCGCGGCGCCGGCGACACCAAGGCCGCCATGTGGATCACCTGGATCACCACCTACGCGATCCGCCTGCCCCTCGCGTGGCTGTGCTGCGGCGTCGACATCCCGCTGCCGCGGTGGCTCGGCGGCGGCAGCATTCCCAACCCGGCGCCGCTCGAACCGCTGGGATTCTCGCCGCTGGTCGGCTTCTGGATCGGGCTGTGTTCCGAGATCGTGCTTCGCGGCGTGATGTTCACGGTGGTGGTGCTCCGCGGGCGGTGGAAGACGGCCCGGGTCTGATCGCGACACCCAGGGCCGGCTCACCCCGCCGCCCGGACGCTCGCCAGCGGCTTGTCGCCTCCTTCGGCCAGTTCCAGCACCCCGTACGCGACCCCGGTCAGCAGGTGGTTGATGTGCTTGAGGTGCGTGAGCAGTTCGAGGTGGAGGTCGGTGGTGTCGATGGTCCGGCGTTGCCCGTTCTGGAGCCGCTCGAAGTGCCGCAGGGCCAGCCGCTGCTCCTGGTCGCGGATGGACTCCTCGTGCCTGAGGAGCTTGCGGGCCAGCGCCGCGTCGGTATCGACGAACGCCGCCGTGGCGATCTCGAGGTTCTCAGAGACCTGGTGGAAGAACCGCTCCAGTTCGCCCCAGCCCTCGGGGCTGAAGTCCAGCCCGCGGGTGATCTTCTTGATCGCGATGTCGGCGAGGTCGCCCTCGATGATGTCGCCGACGGTTTCCAGCGCCGAGAGGAACCGCAGCTGCCCCACCCGCGCCGCTTCCTGACGCGCGGACAGGCCGTCGGAAAGGTCCCGCGTGAGGAACATCTTGATCGACCGGTTCAGGCGGTCCACGTGGTCGTCGTGCCGCTCCAGGCCGCGGGCCAGGCTCTCGTCGGTGGTCTTGATGGCCTTCCAGAACGAACCGAGCATCCGCGAGACCAGCGCCGACATCCGGGCGATCTCGCGCTTGCTCTGGCTCAGCGCCACCTGCGGCTCGTCCGCCCACTTCGGGTCGATGTAGACCGGGCGCAGATCGTCCTCGCCGGCCCCGTGCGCCGGCACGATGAGCGCCACCAGCCGGGTCACCGGCGCCACGCAGGCCAGGCCCAGCACCAGCGCCAGGGCGTTGAAGCCGGTGTGGCACACCGCCAGCAGCCTCGGCGTCTCCAGCCCGAGGTTCAGCAGCCAGCCCGTGATCGGGCCGATCGCGCTCATCAGACCCGCCGCCAGCGCCGCGCGAACCACCAGGAGCCCCCACCCGAGCCCGCGCGATTCCGGGTCGGCCCAGCCGACGATCAGCGTCGTGACGGCGATGCCCACGTTCGCGCCGATCAGCACGGGCAGGGCCAGTTCCGGGTGCATCAGCCCGTGCAGGCTCATCGCCGACGCCACCGTCGCCGTGCTCGATTGCAGGATCACGGTGAGCCCGGCCCCCGCGAGCGCCGCGAGCCAGGGGTAGCGGCTGACCACCTCCGCCAGGGTCATCATGTCGGGCCACGTCGTCGCCACCGCCGCGGAGCCGCGAAGGAGGCCCGCGCCCATCAGCACGAACCCGAGCGACAGCACGATCTGCCCCAGCCCGCGGAGCCGTTCCCGTTTCAGTCCCAGGAACATCGCCGCCCCGAACGCCACCGGCAGCGAGGCGTGCGAGTGCAGGTTGAACGCCACCAGGTACACCAGCAGCGTGATCCCCACCCCTGCGCCCAGCAGCACCCCGAAGGCCTGACGCAGCGACAGCCGCTTCTGCCGGACGTGCCCGACGCACAGCAGGCTCAGCGTTGTGCTGCTCGGCACCGCCAGGCTGACCCCCAGACCCACCGCCGCCGCCCGCAGAAGGTCGGCGAACGTCGTCGGTTTGCCCGGCGTGCCCGCGAGGCGGCCGAGCCAGGTGTCGATGCGATCGCCCGCCAGCCGGTCGAGCCCCTTGCGGAGAAAACGCACGCCGAAGATGAGCAGCGCGACGCCGCCAGCGGCGTCGACCAACGTCCACATCGACCCAAACTCCAAGGGTGCCGCTCCGGCCGAGGCAACGCCGCGGCGCCCGCCCCTTTCGGAACCAAGCCCACGCGACGCAGCTCCGGGCCGGTGGAGCGCCCGGTGCGGAAAACTCAACCTTACTCCCAGTTCGGGTAAAATCAAACAAAATCTTCACACTCTGTTCGGATTCGGGATGGGTGGGCGTCCGCCGACGCTCGCCGGGGTTCGTCGATCCAGCCAGAGTCGGGCCCGAATCGGCGCACATGCCCGCCGGTTCGTGCTCGATCGTGCCGAGCGCGGATTGCCGACGGTTCGGGACGGCGCAACCGCCAGTTCATCCACACCGCGTTGTTCCCTGCGAAATCCCCGCGCCGCATCCCCAATGGATTGCCGATACCTTCCCCGCGCTCCGCGCCAGGACTATGGAGCCGTCTCGCCCGCTCGGGCGAGCCCGAGGCGCGGAGCGACGTCAGCGCGCGACCCCAGGCAGGGATGCCCGCCGCGGACCTCGGAGGGCGTGCGCGCCCCGCCATGTTTCATCCACATACGGAACTACGGTTCGTGTCCGAAGCCATCGGCTACGGCGTGTTCGCCACGCGCCTCATCCCCAAGGGCACGATCACCTGGGCGCTCGACAGCCTCGACCAGGTCTTCCCGCCCGGCGCCGTCGACGCCATGTCGCCCATGCTCCGCGCGGTGATGGAGAAGTACTCTTTCACCGACCGGCGCGGCAAGCTCATCCTGTGCTGGGACCACGCGCGGTTCGTGAACCATTGCTGCGACGCCAACTGCCTCTCGCCGGGCGGATTTGATTTCGAGATCGCCGTCCGCGACATCCACCCGGGCGAGCAACTCACCGACGACTACGGCACCCTGAACATCGATCACGGGTTCACCTGCCTGTGCGGCAGCCCGCGCTGCCGGGGCAGGGTTCTTCCGGATGACGCCGTCCGGATGGCCGACCGCTGGGACCGCGAGCTCGCGGACGCGGTTCCCGCGCTGTCCCGGGTCGAGCAGCCGCTGTGGGAACTCCTGAAGGAACCCGAGGCGGTCTGCGCCCTTGCCGCGGCCCGGATACCGCTCCAGAGCAGCCGCACCAACATGGCTCCGCGGCTGCAAGTCGCCAAGGCGGGCTAGAGGCCTCAGAACCCCGGCGACAGCGAGGGGACCCCCGCGCCTCCGGCCGGCCCGCGCCCGTCATTCCAGATCGTCGGCTACGCTCAACCCTCCCTCACGGTCGGGGTTCGCCCGATCGTGTGGCTTGATCGTCGTCCAGCCCGCCGGCCCGATGCGGCCGGGCGGGCCGCCCGCCCATGCGCCCGCCCCGCGTGACCAACCACCTCGATCCCGTTTGCGCCGATCCGTCGGTTCGTGCGCTGGCCGAGCGTCTCGGCGTGGGTCGGTCCGGCGCCGCGGTCGGGGCCGCGGGCTCTTCGAGCACGCTCGTCGCGGGGGCGATCGCGAGACTGACGGGGCGCGCGGCGGTCGTGACCGTCGCGCACCTCGACGACGCCGACGAAGCCGTCGAGGACCTTGCTTCGGTGGGCGTCGAGGCGCTGCGGTTCCCCGCGCTCGAGATGCTCCCGGGCGAGAGCGCGGTCAGCCTCGAACTCTTCGCCGAACGCCTGTCCGTGATGCGACGGCTGCTCGGGTCATCCGACTGGCGCGGCGTGCTGGTCGCGCCCATCCAGGCCCTCATGCAGGGCGTGCCCGCGCCGGGGAGGCTCGACGATTTCTCGCTGCTGCTGCGCGTGGGTGATTCGCGCCCTCACGCCGGCATCGTGCGCTGGCTCGAACAGGCGGGCTACGCGCGGGTCGACGCGATCAGCGAAGCGGGTGATTTCGCCGTCCGTGGCGGGATCCTCGACATCTTCCCGCCGGGGGGAGCCGCGGCGGCGCCCGTCGGCGGTGGTGGGGGGCGGGCTTCCCCGGGCCCGGCGCTCTCGCCCGCGGACCCCGGCGTGCCCGTCCGCCTCGATTTCTTCGGCGACGAGATCGAGTCCATCCGCGAGATCGACGTGGCGACCATGGCCTCGGACCGCAAGGTGAGCGCCGTTGAACTGGTCGGCGCTGCGGTCCAGAAACTCACCGAGGGCGACGCCGCCGCCGCCAACCTGCTCGACCTTCTGCCCGCGGGCGCGCTGGCGGTGGTGATCGAGCCGCTCGAAGTGACCGAGCAGGGCCGCGGCTACTACGAGCGCGTCACGGACGCCCGCGGCATCTCGGGCTCGCCCGCCGTGTTCAAGGCGCTGCGCGAGCGGTTCCACGCGTTCTGCACGCTGTCGTCGTTCTCGGGCGGGGCCGTCGATGGCGCGTCGCTGCCGGTCTCGCGGCTGCCCGAGTTCGCCCGCGACGCCGCCGAGGCGATCCGTGAGCTGGGCGCGATGAGCCGCGCCCAGCGTGTGCTGGTGCTCTGCCAGAGCCAGGGCGAGCACGACCGGCTGGGCGAACTGCTCCGCGAGTTCGCGCCCGACGCGTCCATCGAGACGGCCATCGCGTACCTGCACCGCGGGTTCGTGTGGGGAGGCTCTG